>NZ_JBGONU010000018.1:0-94457 GCF_041439295.1 Vibrio sp. 1F253
AAGAGAAGCTGCTTAGTAAACAAGCGAATGATGACAACTACCTTGAAAAACGCCGGTACGGTAAATGTGATTAAAGCAAAGTTAATATAAAACTAGTTAAATAACAGTGCATTATATGACAGTTGTTGGATATTTGATTGTAGTGGTATTTCGTACTCTTCAGGGAGTGATTATTGATAAGAGTTCCATTGCTTATTGTTATCTGTCTCGTCAATGTTATTGAAATTAACATTGATATCTACGTGACGATTAATTTTATGTTATTTATCAAAGCGACTCCTCAAACTGAGAGCGAAGTAATCTTGTGAGTCTTTCGGTTTGATATACTCAGTGTTCATTCGATTAAGATGATGGAGATGATATGTCGAAAACCGCGAAGATCATTAATGAAGATAAATTGCTAAAGAAAGCTCTGGAAGTCGGTTCTAAAATGGCAAAGTTACAAGGCTTTGATTTGCCACACTCATCTCAACCTATAAAAGTTAAGGCTGTGTACTTGTTTCTTGTTGGAGTTAATCAGATCACGCCTTTACCTGAAAGTAAGCTTGATGGCGCGAATATTAAGAAGCGTTTAGCACTATGGATCCACAAGGCTCTGCCTGATAATGATCCCCTGAAGTAATTCGCGATTAACTCAGTGATTCGAATTTGTTTCTTTTGATTGATTGCCAATTTATGTTTACTTGAAAAACCTAGCTATCTCACGCTAGGTTTTTTTGTTTTAGGTATCTGCGTTTCAATATTAGAGCCTAAGCCATCTCTTTTTAGAGCGTCACTGTTTACCTTATTCAGTATTGGAGTCGTCGATATTTTTGCTGATTCCTATCCTTCCTACTCAGGCACTTGAACGCTGTATTTTATGAATTGCACTAACGATTTCCTTTCGTCTATTCCCTTCAAGACTCTCAAATTTATACCGACCCAATAAATACATTAGAACTCAAAGTATTATTTAATACATATAATACTTACTCAAGTGTGATCTGCGTCGCTAAAATTTGATTTTTAGCGCTAATGTGTTGATCTTTGTGTATGGGAAATGCTCATAATTAAAAGGAATTTAATTAGAGTTCAAAGGAAATGTTTCGGTATGATTACGTCAGCGCCTTGGATATTGTATCCAGAGGTTGTAGAAAAGATGATTGAAAAATGGAATTTTCGTGAGCCAGAAGTTTCGGATGGCAACAACATTTATCAATTAATTTCAGAGTGCCCCCCATTAGATACTAACTCTTCATATTGCAATTTCTTGCAGTCTACTCACTTTAGTAAAACTTGTATTTTAGTGGAGCATGAAGGTGACCTTGCTGGCTTTATTTCTAGTTACCAAAAACCCAGTGAGCCCAATGTTCTCTTTATTTGGCAAGTGGCGGTGGCGCCTAAGTTTAGAGGCAATGCTTTAGCCTACAAGATGCTGAACACCTTACTTAAACGAGAGGGCCTAAAGAGCATTGAAGCGATAGAAACGACTATCACTGAATCAAACCAAGCGTCTTGGGCATTGTTCAAAAAGCTGGACGAAAAAAACGGTAACACCGGGAAAGTGACTACTTTCTTAGATGAAAATCTTCACTTTAACGGGCAGCACGATACCGAATACCTCTATCGAATCCTCCTTAAATAATCAAACACTTATAGGAATTAAATAACGGCATTATCATGGATATTTTTAAAAAGCAGGAATCTAACGTACGTTCATACTCGAATAGTTTTCCAGTCACTTTTAGTAAATCAAAAGGTTGCTGGCTTGAAACGAAACAAGGTGATCGTTACATCGATTTTCTTGCTGGAGCAGGATCTCTCAATTACGGTCACAACAATCCAATACTTAAGCAAGCCTTGCTTGATTACATTGAAATGGACGGGATTACGCACGGCTTAGATATGCATTCAGAAGCCAAAGCTGAATTCTTAGAAGCACTTACTCGCTTAATTCTAGAACCAAGAGATCTCAATTATAAAGTTCAATTTACTGGCCCAACAGGAACCAATGCCGTTGAAGCCGCGATTAAATTGGCTAAAAAAGTGAAAGGCCGAAGCAGCATTGTAGCGTTTACCAATGGTTTTCATGGTTGTACTGCAGGTGCACTGGCTGCTACGGGTAACCAACATCATAGACAAGGCGCGGGCTCAAACCTTAACAACGTTACGCGTTTGCCATTTGAGGGTTACGCTGGCATTGATGGATTAAAATTGTTCGAAACGATGTTAGCTGATAATTCTGCCGGTATGGATAAGCCAGCAGCCGTCTTATTGGAAACGGTTCAAGGTGAAGGTGGATTGAATGTCGCTTCAAATGAGTGGTTACAGCGTTTGAGTAAAATTTGTAAAGCTCACGATATCTTAGTCATTGTCGATGATATCCAAGCGGGTTGTGGTCGAACGGGTACGTTCTTTAGCTTTGAACCTTCAGGTATCAAGCCAGATATAGTCACTCTGTCTAAGTCGATAAGTGGTTATGGCTTACCGATGGCCGTCGTTTTATTAAAGCCTGAATTAGACAAATGGCAGCCGGGAGAACACAACGGCACCTTCCGTGGTAATAACCATGCGTTCGTTACCGCTACGAAAGCGTTAGAAATGTATTGGTCAAATGATGATTTTGAAAATCATATTCAACGTAGCTCAAGCATGGTCGATGATGTCATTCAACGCAATATCAAGCGTTTCCCAGAGCTATTCGTTCAACGCAAGGGACGTGGAATGATGATTGGCATTGAATGTAAAGATGGAAACACGGCTGACGAAATTGCCAAAACGTGTTTTGAAAACGGTATGGTCATTGAAACAGCTGGCCCTAACGATGAAATAGTGAAGTTCTTTTGCCCACTGACGATATCTGAATCGGAACTGATGCAAGGTTTAACCATCTTCGAAGATTCAGTAGAAATTGTAGCAACTAAGTATTTCAAGAAAGTATCGTAATAGGGACAGTAAAATGATTGTTAGAACACTTGATGAATGTCGTAATAGCGAAAGACGTATTGTTTCGGATAATTGGGAAAGTACTCGCATGTTGTTGAAAGATGACAACATGGGTTTTTCATTTCATATCACGACAATTTATGAAGCGACGGAAACACATATTCATTACCAAAACCATTTAGAATCAGTATATTGCATGAGTGGTGAAGGCGAAATTGAAGTGGTTGGTGGTGAGACTTATCCCATCAAACCTGGGACGCTTTATATCCTTGATAAGCACGATGAACACTATTTACGTGCGTATAAAAACAAAGAAATGGTTATGGCGTGTGTATTCAATCCGCCAATTGCTGGCGCTGAAGTTCACGATGAAAACGGCGTTTATCCTCTGGTTGATTAACCGACTTTTTCTGGGGTGAAATCTCACCCCAATTTCCATTTATCTAGTCTTTATTGCTTCTCTATAACTAAGGTCTTTTATGACATTTACCGTAGAAAAAATCGGCGGTACATCCATGACAGCATTTGATGCTGTGCTCGACAATATTATTCTCCGCCCGAAAAATCCGTACAATCGAATTTTTGTTGTGTCAGCTTATAGCGGGATGACAGATGCACTTTTGGAGTGCAAAAAAACAGGCAAGCCAGGTGTTTATCAATTGATCGCAATGCGTGATGATTCTTGGGAAGAAGCGTTATCTTACATTGAAAGCCGTATGTTGTTGATCAACGAGCATATTTTTGCAGATCCTATGAATCGTGCGCGTGCTGATAAGTTCATCCGGTCGCGTATTTCAGAAGCGAAGAACTGTATTACAAATATCCTTGAAACGTGTCAATACGGTCAGTTTTCATTGAGGCATTACTTGCCTCAGATCCGCGAGTTTCTCTCTTCAATTGGCGAGTCACATAGTGCGTACAATACGGCTCTTAAATTGAAAAATATTGGTATTAATTCAACCTTTGTTGACCTTTCTGGTTGGGATAACAAGACTCCTCAGAGTTTGGACGATACCATCAGAGACGCTTTTTCAGACATAAATGTGGCTGAAGAGCTACCTATAGTGACGGGTTATGCCTATTGTAAAGAAGGTTTGATGCATACTTATGATCGTGGTTACAGTGAGATGACGTTTAGCCGTATCGCGACTATGACCAAGGCATCACTGGCTATTATTCATAAGGAGTATCACTTTAGTTCGGCCGATCCAAAAGTCGTTGGGGTTAGCTCAGTTAAACCAATTGGAGCGACTAATTATGATGTTGCCGATCAGTTAGCAAACCTTGGTATGGAAGCTATTCATTCTAATGCCGCAGCAGGGTTGCGCGAGAGTGGAATCGAACTACAAATAAAGAACACTTTTGAGCCAGAGCATGAAGGTACACTGATTTCTTCAGATTACCGTCCAGACACCAATCAGATAGAGATTATTGCCGGAAAGCAGAAAGTATATGCATTGCATGTATTTGATCAGGGGATGGTCGGTAAGGCTGATAACGTCAGTTATGAACTAATGGAAATTATCGCGGATGCGAGAGTTAACCTTATCGGAAAAGAGATGAATGCTAACTCTATTACGTATTATCTAGGCGGCAGTTCAGAAAGTTTAAATAAGGTGTTTTATAAGGCAGAGAAGCGATATCCGAAAGCATCTATTTCGGGACGTATGGTCGCTATCATTTCGGCGATCGGGTCTCAAATTGACATCAATAAAACGCTAGCGAATGGCGTATTGGCTTTGATGAGCAATAGTGTTACGCCCATTGCGTTACATTCGTCGATGAGAAACGTGAATGTACAATTTGTTGTGAGCGACGATAAGTATCAAGAGGCCATTTGTGCATTACATGAAGAGTTTTTTGAACAAAAGCAAAAGGTCACATCATCAGTGAATGCTGCTTAAATAAAGAGCGGTGAGCCCATCCCATCGACTAACTGAACGTTTGATCTGTAGGGTTGAGACTGCAAAAAATTTTGTGTAAAGGCCATTTTTATGATGGCCTTTTTCGTACCTGCTCGATGACATATTGTGATTTCAGTCCTTATTTTGTAAAACAAGGTTATGAACTTTAAGGTGCGGCATTTAATGTCGGTGTTGTTGTTATTTCACGCGAATAATTCAGGAGCAAGGTATGAGTACTCATCAAATAAAAAATGTGGTATTTGACGTCGGCAATGTGATTGTACGTTGGTCACCGCTAGAAATTACTCGCCTGACTTTCGGGGAACTTGATGATCTGGAAACCCAAGCGCGTTCAATTTTCCAAAGTACGACTTGGTTGGATTTGAACAAAGGGTTCTTAACCGAAAATGAAGCCAAACTTCGCTACCAACAAGAGTTAGATTTATCTTCATTAGAGTGCGAGCGCCTGTTCTATTACGTTAAGCAAACGCAGATCTTACTGTACGGTTCTATTGACCTCATCAAGCAAGTAAAACGAGCAGGTTATGCTGTGTATGCGTTAACCGATAACGTGGTTGAGATTGTTGAGTACCTAAAAGCCACCTACGAGTTTTGGCCACTGTTTGATGGTGCAACGGTATCGGCAGAGTTGGGCATGCTCAAGCCTCAACCTGAAATTTATCATGCTCTACTGTCCCAACATGGTCTTGAGGCTTCAGATACGGTGTTCATTGATGATATGCCTTGCAACGTAGAAGGGGCGAAAGCTGCAGGTATTACCGGTATCCAGTTTAATGATGTGTTTCAGTGTGAAAGAGAATTGCTTGCACTGGGTATTGATTTGAATCGTTAACGGATTTGATGATTTCGGGTTAACGATTTAACTCTTCTTTTTAAGGGTTTAACAAGATGAAAAAATACTCAGTAAGATCAATGATCACTTTTTTGGTTCTCGCTTTATCTGGATTGGTTCTTATTGTGGCAGCAATGCTGCAGATGCAAGGTGAAGAACCCTGTCACAATTGCTATGAATCAGATAAAGGGCAGTTTAAGTATGTCCTTTACGATGGAACCTCACCTTCGATAATTCCAAGTATTCACAACGAGCTATTGCTCAAACAGGCTCCTTTGATGAAAAGCTTCGGCCTTGATTCAATACCGGTCATAACGGTGAGAGTATGGCGAAACCAAAAAGCCTATTTGGATGAGCAGGAGCGGAGCATAGGGTATCGATATGCTTTCTCTACGGGGTATATTGACCCTAAAAGCAATGAAATTAGGCTGCTCTATTTTGGTGGTGAGATCCATAAAACCGCACTGCATGAGTTCGTACATTTACTGACTTTGCAAGTGAATCCGAACTTTGCGAATAATCCGCGTTGGTTGTGGGAAGCTATCGCTATCTACAAATCTGAAGATTATTGGTTTCACGTCAATAACAGGACTGCCATCAGTCGCCGTTTCGATGGGCTAGTTCAGGATTTATACCATAAGCCGAACAGTAGCTCAGCTGTTTATGAGCTTGGCTATACGGTCGGTGAGTTTATTGAACGTTCATGGGGGGAGGAGGCGTTTGTTGATCTCATTAAAAGCAATGGTGATCCATCACAACTTACAGAGCAACCAATAGAATCGCTGTTTTCTGATTGGGAAAAGTTCGTCAAAACCACGTACTTGAGTAGCCCGAAAAGTGAGTATGAAAAGGCCATGGAACGAAATCCATTCGATAGAAGAGACACGTCTAACTAATCAAAAAAAAGGTGATATGTACATCGCCTCTTTTTCTATTCGTTGTTCTAAGTAGCTTTATTCTACTGGTGAGCTCTATTCTTCTACTTAGCTTTATTGTTCAGTATTCAAATATCTAATCAATTTTGCAGGTGTGCCGCCGTATAGGCAATCTGGTGGTACATCGCTGTTGACCACAGAGTTAGCTGCAATCACTGAACGAGCCCCAATAGTCACGCCTTGGTTGATCACTGAATTACCGCCAACCCACACATCATCTTCGATTGTTATTGGTAAACAGAAGGTTTCCCATTTACGGCGGCTACGATAATCAAGGGAGTGTGATGGCGTATAGAATTGGGCACTTGGTCCAATTAAAACATTGTTACCGATCTTGATGTTCGCACCATCTAGCATTACTGCGTTCATATTAATGAAGGTGTCGTCGCCAATCTCTATGGTTTTGCCAAACTCACAATGAAAAGGGGGCTGGATTAAGCTGCTATTACCAACCTTACCAAATAGCTGCTCTTGCAATGTGTGTTGCTGGGCTGGATCTTGGTAGTTGTTGAAAGCCATTAGCGACTTTCTGGCATTGGCACGCATGGTATCAATTTCTTGATCTGCACCATCATACACTTGTCCAGATAGCATTTTTTCTAGTTCAGTTTTATTGTTTTTATTACTCATGCTTATCCACTTTACGAGAGTCTCGGTTTAATACTAATCGTAGTAAATAACTGGTCATCCTAGCTGGTTAAAACGCTCAATAACTGCGTTAGAAATTTTGATTGTAGAATAACTACTTATCGAAAATTTCTGCCTTGTTCTTAAGCCTTTTTCCTGCGCTATTTATGATCACTTACTTACTGTGATTGGTATAAATGACGAATACAGCAAGATTAGCGATTTTCAGGCATAAAAAAAGAGAAAAGCGTCAGCCTTTCTCTTCCTGTTTTGTGCTTTAAGCACTAATGCTAAGTGAGCCCTGCTATTCAGCAAAAGGCGCGCTTTGCCAAATTAGATTTGCTCAACGAAACCCATTAGGTGCTGTTTCACTTCGTCTGAAGCAAAAGCGCTGTCGACTGAGTATTTGTAGATTTCTACGTAGTCTTCTTTTGTTAGGCCGAATGTTTCACACACACGCTTCACTTCGTTGGTCATGGTTGTGTTCGACACAGTACGGTTGTCTGTGTTGATCGTAACAACGATGCCGTCTTTCTTGAATTCAGCAATTGGGTGGTCGCTGAATTTGTGAATACATTTAGTTTGAACGTTACTTGTTGGGCAAGTTTCAAGCGCAACTTGCTTCTCTTTAACGATGTTGTATGCGTCTTCGTTACCTTGGATGTGAACACCGTGGCCGATGCGTTCAGCGTCAAGCATTGTCACTGCATCGTAAACGTTTTGACCATGCCATTGCTCGCCAGCGTGCACGGTAATGCGGTAGCCTTTTTCAAGAGCGTATTGTGTGTATTCAGGGAATTCAGCACAGAAGCTTGGCTTTTCGCCGCCTGCGATATCAAACGCCACAACACCTTTACCTAGGTAGGGTTGGCCTGCGTCGATTACGTCTTTGATCGAATCTTTAGGGAACATACGAAGCACAGACATGATGTAGTTGCCTCTGATGTCGTATTTCTCTTCAGCACGCTTCATGCCTTTTACTGCACTTGCAATGATCGTATCAAGAGACAGGCCTTTGTTTACGTGCAGGATTGGCGCAAAACGAACTTCTAGGTATTTAACGTTCTCTAGTGCAGCGTCTTCGTAAAGCTCAAAAGAGATACGTTCAATTGCTTCTTCAGTCTGCATTACTTGTAGTGGCAGGCTGAAACAAGCCAGGTACTCATCTAGGTTTTTGCAATCTTCTGGCACAGTTAGAGATTGAACAACCGCGTCGCGATCTTCAGGTAGTTCGATATTGTACTGTTTTGCTAGGTCAATAATCGTATCTGGGCGAACACTTCCGTCTAGGTGGCAGTGTAAATCAATCTTTGGTAGTGCTAGAAAATCCATGAGTATTCCTTAATTCTATTATTCTTTGAGTGTTTTAACTCACATGCGCTAAATTTACCAAGACAATGATATGATTTAAAGTGACAATTAATCATCATTAACCTGAATTTAGGGAATATCATGGTAGATGTTAAAAGCTTACTTAAATGCGATATGAATTTGCTGCTTTGCTTGCACGTTCTGATTGAAGAACGAAGTGTGAGCAAAGCGGCTGATCGACTCTTTTTGAGCCAGTCTGCGGTAAGTAAACAGCTCACTAAGCTCAGAGCTTTGTTTGATGATCCGCTGTTTGAGCGTGAATCAAAGGGTCTATTCCCAACACCCAAAGCACTCGCGTTAGCGCCTAAGATCCACCAAATTCTACTGCAGATCGAAAAGCTGACTGTTCCCGAAGTTTTCGACCCTAAAGACAGTGAGCGTACCTTTACTATAGACCTTGTCGAAACCGCGTACACGGCGATTTACCCGCATTTTATGCCTACGGCACTTGCAGATGCGCCTCACATCACCATCAACAGTTCAACGTGGAGCAGCGATAGCTTCAAGCGCTTACTGAAACGTGAAGTGGATTTTGGTATCGGTATCTTTGAGCTAGATGAGCGCGCTTCTACCCACGTGCAGTGTATCCCTGACGAGTTGGATTACGTGGAACTGTGCTTGGATTACTCGGTGTGTTTGATGCGAAATGACCACCCAGCCTTGCTGGAAGAGTGGAACCTCGACACTTTCTTGAAGTATCGACACATACAGTTGGTGACGGGTGGAGCGGGTGACTGGTTATTGATGGAAGTGCTTAACTCAAAGCAGCTTGAAATCAACAAAGCCGCTAATGTTTCAGACATCACCAGTGCCATTAAGCTGTGTAAGCAGAGTGATTTACTTATGTGTTACCCATACAACTCGGTACGCGATTACATTGATAGTGGAGAGTTGGTGATGAAGCCTGTCCCGGTTGATTTGGTGCCGGGAGGCTTGTTCCTGTTGTGGCACAAATACTTCGATTCAGAACCGAGCCACAAATGGTTGCGCGATCTGATCATCGAGCAGACTCGATAGTTGAGATGTATAATCTATTCAAGCTTTTAAAAGATAAGATAAACGTAATTGTTTGATAAAAAATTCAGTTTTATTTCGTCTTTTGGAATTAAGCTTCGTCTTATTCTGGGTGCTATTTTTATTTGGAAGATGAGAGATGACAATTCCACGGTTACCACAACAAATTATTGAAGACGCGTGTGAGTGGGCGATCATGCACGGTGTTGCGTTTCGCCAGTCAGATAATACCGCTAGGCATTGTCCTTTCAGCATTGCTCCTATGACTATGGATCGTGAGGTGTATGAACACTTGCTGAAGGTAACACCGCTGATCACCAAGTTAATCAGCAATGTTTCCGAAGATCATGAATTCTTGAAGTCATCACTGAGTGATATGGCCAAAGCTGATCCGTTTTTTGGCCGCTTGATGGAGTTGCATCAACAAGCGCATGGCAGTGCGGATGAACGCTTGAATCCTGCTCGCCAACCGTTGTTATTAATGCGTACTGACTTCATGGACGATCGCCAACATGGCGCGAAAGTGATCGAGTTTAATGGCATTGCTGCAGGTATGGCTCCGTTTGGGCAAAAGGCCACAGAGTTCCATGATTACATGCAAAATCAATGGCCTGAGACTTATCAGAGCTGGCTTGAAGATAAATCTGCAACTCCTGCTGAAAACCAAGGCTTAACGCAGTTGGCTTATGGTATTGCGACTTCAGCAAGAAAAGTGCGAGCTGACTTTAATGATTCAGATAAGCCAACATTCTTGATGGTAGTACAAAAGAATGAAGACAATGTTTGCGACCAACACCTACTCGAAATTGAACTGCAAAAGCAGGGTGTACGTACGGTTCGTCGCACTTTTGAACAACTGAGCTGTCAGCTTTCATCGGGTGATGACCAACGTTTGTTATTGCAAGATGTCGGCGCTGTCGATGTGGTCTACCTAAGAGCTGGCTATCAGTATTCAGACTACTGGGCACCAGAACTCAACGAATCGGTTTGTTGTCATACACTAAGCCAAACGCGCGTGTTTATGGAGCAACACCATGTCGCAATGAACGCGACCATAAGCCAACAATTAGCGACCAGTAAAACCATGCAAATGCTGCTGACCATGATGCCTGCGTCAGAATACGCACGCTGGGGTTTAACGTTAGAAGAAGCAGAACTGGTGAAAAGTGTCTTGGCTGATATGAAGCCAATTAATACCGATACTATCGAGTGGTTCAATAGCGTGGCGATTAAACAAGAGTGGGTGTTAAAAAACCAAGGCGAGGGCGGTGGCCATTGTGTCTTTGGTGACGACATTAGCGAACAACTGAGCCAACTTAAGCCAGAAGAGTACGATGCATGGGCATTGATGCAGCGCTTGTATCCACACGAACGCGACGTACCAACCATTGCAGTGCGTGACACTCAACAAATGCTGGTGACAGACTTAGTCAGCGAGGTCGGCCTATTCACCGCTTACTACCAAGGGAAGCCAGTGACCGAACTGGACGGCTACGCGGGCTACTTGATCCGCAGTAAACCAGCCAGCGAAAACGAAGGCGGGATCCACAGCGGCAAAGGCATTCTAGATTCGTTGGTGTTGATTGATTAGTTACAAATGGTTAATCCACAACTGATCGAGTTCGCACCAACCGAAACCATTGACTTGCGCGCTGTGTATCTTTTCAGAAATTTCCAAATTGAACACCTCTTGCTTGAGCTCAATTACAACCCCAGAGTCATGCAACCAATGCCGAAGCACCAACAGTGCATTCATTGCTAACTCAAAGTTTGGCTGGCTTTTTATTGAGGCTAAGCCTTGTTCGATTGTCTCTAGCATCTCAGTAGACAGCGCTAAGTCATCAAAGGGGAAGCGAGTGAAAAAGCTTAACCACGCAGTGAAGGTGTCGTTCTCATCAATAATACTGCATAGCGCGACGTCTTTGGTAGTTAGGTAGTGGCCATGTTCCACGTTGGTTTTGTGGTCGCCAGACACTGACAACTGATCGAAAAGGGCTTGGCATTCAGAGGTGTCTTCTACAGTAAATTCACGAAGTGACTTAGTTAATGCTGGGTTTTGAATCTTGAAAAACGTTGAGCCAAAATCCTGTTGAGGTGTATGGTCATCGCCACGCACGTTGGTGGTCTTTTCGGGCAGTTTCACGCACACCTGATTTTGAGCGCAAGCTTTACTCTGTGCCCATTCTGGATAGACCCACAATTCGACTCGGTTGAGAATCGGAGTGCTGTGTGAATACGCGCTATTACGGCTTAATCTCAACATCTTGCTCGAGAATATGTTTAATGAGAACGCGCCAGAACCAATCAACCTATCAGTCGGTGATGAGGGATTAAATACGGAGGCTTCAACTCTGGAAAGTAAGCGCGGTAAATGCCAATCAGGTTGATTCAATTTTACGACAACCACATTACCTGCCGAGGCAGAGACCTCATCAATATGCTGATAACAGCGACGCCATATTTTGCTTTGGCAGAGTGAGTTAAGGTTGCGCGCTATGTCTTGAGGTTCGAGAGTTCTTTCGTTATGAAACTGAACACCATTACGAATCTGAAAGTGCCACAGTGTCGCATCTTCATTAGGCTGCCAATGATAAGCCAAATCGCCGCTGAGTTGACCATGCTTAACTGAGGTTAGGCGTTGGCAAATTTGCATCACTAAAAAACGCTCGGTACGTCTAAGTACTCGTTGAGGGTGAAGAGCCTCTAGCTCTCGGTGAAAAGGGATATACGCGATATTTTGCGCCGACGGATTGGTGCTGCTTAGAAAGGCTTGCAACTCAGCGCCAGCATTGCGGCCGTTGAAGCTTAAGGTGCTAAACACCTGTTCTATGTTGCCTGCGTCAGCTTGGGCTTGTGCGTATTGGAAACACGCCTCAATGGGTTCAACCAGACACGTGAGTTGTGCCTTCTTGCTGCGACCTGAGCTGGCTTGCCACTTAATCCAACTTTGCGCTGTCATCGCTTTGAGTAAGGTCTGAACGTGACGTTCACTCACGTGCAGCAGTGTGGCCAGTTGGTTGACCTGACAGTGTGATACTCCAGGCCCAAAAGCCTGAAATATCTTTTCATACAGTTCAAGCTTGCGCTTAAGGTTGCCCAATTTGCTTTTCCTAACGACGAGGTTGAGTTAAATGTGGATAGCCAGAGTCAATGAGTGCTTTTTCCATCGTATCGAGAACTCGAGAGGTTATCTCTGAGCTTAGGATATCCGACTCAGTTTTGCCTTGAAGCACCAAGTCTGAAAAATGGTCGATTTCAAATTCGAATCCATTTCCCGTAACTCGGTTATTGATGGTCGACTTCTGCCCTTGATGTTCAATCTCAATAAAGGCCGGATTCCACCATTTTTCGTGAATGGTGATCTTAGTGTCGGGCCCAGTCAAGTGTGCTGATCGGGGAAGGTTTTGCACTGTTGATGCCGATATCTTACCGTTCATATCACCAGAGAAGGTAAAGCACGCATCGGTATCAACATTTGCCCCCTCATAAAGACACGACATCTTTACCTGAGGTTTTGAAGGGTTCACACCCAACGCTCGACATAGGTCGTAGAAGAACCAAAGCCCATAGACCCCAACATCGAGTGTTGCTCCGCCTGACAAATCCGGATTGAAGATAAACAAATCGGGCTCATAGTCGTGATGGTTACCAAAGCTGGCTTCGATTGAATCTATTTGAATGTGGTTATCGACCAAGAATGATTGGAGCTCACGATACGCGGGAAACACCACGGTTTTCATCGCTTCTAACAGCATCACGCCATTTTGTTTCGCAAGGGCTTTCATCTCAAGCCAGTCAGCAAGGTTGGTAAAAGCCGGCTTCTCGACCAATATGTGCTTATTGTTCTTTAGAAACAGTTCGGCGAGTGGCTGGTGGTATGGGTGAACGGTGGCGATGTAAACCGCTTCTACTGCTGGGTCATTCGCCATCTCTTCATAAGAACCATAAGCCTTGTCGCAACCAAACTTGTTGGCGAATGTGGCTGCGCGTGTATGGTCTCTCGCGGCAACCGCATAAAGCTCACCATGCAGACAGTGCTCTGTGACTGCAGTCGCGAATCGATTGGCGATATTGCCTAGCCCTGCGATGCCCCATTTAATTTTGCGTTGCGTGTCGCTCATCAGTTGCTCCAAATCGTTGTTTTGTCTCAGTGTACTCAGAGACGCCACATACAAATAGAGAACAGATTTCTCAACCTGTTCTCTATTTATTTTATTCTAGTTGAAGCTCGGGATCAGCTCTGTGTGGAGCGTTTCCAATCGGCTAGTGCTTGAATGTGTTTTGGTCCAATACCGCAGCAACCACCGATAATATTCGCTCCCAGCGCGTGCCAGCGTTTTGCGTAAACTAAATAACCTTGGCCATCCAGTTCACGTATCTCTTGAAGCATATCATTAGCTTCATGTTCGCTACTGATCGGTGCAAAGTTATTGGCGTAGACACCAATTTCTAAATCACTACCTAGCTCACCAATCACTTTCTTAGCATCGATAATGGCTTGATCCATCACTTCAGGCACTGAGCAGTTAAACATTATGCCTGTCGCGTTTGATTGGCAGGCCAGTTTGATGGCGTCTGTTACGCTTTCGCCAGAACGAATATTGCCACAATCGCCCTTGGTGTCTTCTAAGCTAAAGGCGTAATAACACGGTTTATCTGACTGCTTAAGAACCGCATGAATGGATTCGAACTCTTGCAGGCTACAGATGGTTTCTGCTATCCAAAGGTCGATGTTCGGGTCTTGGGCATCGTAAAGCGTTTGAATGATTGGCGCCGCTTCTTCGACCTTAAATAAGTCTGGTCGGTAGCTGCCAAATGGCGGTGGAATCGCGCCCGCAACTTTCACTGTTTGACAAGCCTTGTCAGCAACTGCTTTAGCCAGCTCACCAGACAGCGCGGCTAGTTCAAAGCCTCGTTGTTCGAACAGCTCTGTACCCAAGTGAAAAGGCACACAGGCGTAGCTATTGGTGATCAGGATTTCAGCACCTGCATCGACAAAATTTTGATGCGCTTGGCTGACAAAATCGGGTGCTTCAATCAGCGCTTGAGCACTCCAAAGCGGTTGAGAAAATGGCGCGCCAATTTCTTTCAGTTCTCGGCCCATGCCGCCATCAAGTATGGTCAGTGTTTTCATATTCAATACTATCTAAACAATTGCTGAAGTTCTGCCGCCACCATATCAGACAACCTTGCCAGACAGAAGCTATCAAGACTGTGTGTTATCGAGAAAAGGTGTCGGACTGTCAGGGAGATACACGGCATAATTTAGATCGCTCTTTGACAATAATGTGCACCATCACACGCATCAATATCTATACGTATGAGTGGCATATTTGCTATTTTAGTCAGCAGTTTAGAGCGAGTTACCGACTTATGAAGTAAGACTTTACCATTTTGGTCTATGGCATGAAGGCTAAAGTGGTTCTTAGCTCGGTCGATACTGCAGAAATAAGAATAATCAGACAGGGTTCCTCCGATGCATTTAAGTACCACATCAGTGTGGCAGATCCTCGGTAGGGGGAATTCATGTCATTCGTTATAGCGACGATTGAGAGCCCTAACACAAATATATTAGGGCGTCAGAGGTCGGTTAGTCTATCGGGTACGCATCTTCATAATGGTCGTCACAAACAGGGTGATCTTGGACGTAACTAGTAGCTGGATTTTCACAAAATTCGCATTCAGCACCTTTAGGTGGTCTAGTTTCATCACAATATACACAATAGCCATCTTCTTCTGGATATTCGGTACCGCAGTCATCACATGTAATATAGTTATCTTCTGACATATCGCCTCCATCAATAGTGTAAGTCAGAGCTATGGTTTATCATAAATACACCTAATATAAAAGAGGCTTAATCTATTGATAATTAGCTTTATTATTGGTTTGGTATGGCTGTCGGAAAATCGCTATAACAAATAAGGATTAAGGTGTTGCGCAGCGCAGCCAACACTAAATCCCAAGTGTTGAACAAGCCCGAAGCCACTTTATTAAGTAAATTGTACGATTGGGTTTTGGATATATGCTTATCTCATCGCCATGCCAGAACGTCAAATACTAGGTCACTACAATCTGCAGAGGAAAGTGCATTGAAGTTAACGAATAAACTCGTACGTTACCCGCACATTGATGTTGATCGTGCGTTTAAAAAAGAAGATGAGTTATTGCAGCAAATACAGGCCGGTGAGATTGGACAAGCCTTAATGCTCTGGCAAGCAAAAACACCGACACTCGTTTTGCCTGCAGGTAAAAAGTGGCCAGTGACGTTAGAGTCTAGAAAGCAACTTGCGGCACAAGGCTGGCAACTCACCTCGCGAAAAACAGGTGGCGCTCCCGTTCCCCAACTGCCGGGGATCATTAACCTATCGCACATTTACCATTGGCCTCGCGATGAAGCCTACAACATCCAAAAAGCGTATCGACATTTATGCGATATCTTAACCCTGTTTTTTAAAGAACTGGGTATCGATGTGGAGGTACACGCAACCCCCGGTTCTTATTGTGATGGTGACTACAACCTCAATATCAATAAACAAAAAATAGTGGGCACTGCTCAGCGTGTATTGCTTAAACAAGGAGGCGGTCAAATTGTACTTTCGCAAGCCTGTATCTTGTTGGGTGTCGACCTAGAGAACATCGTTGCGCCTGTGAATTTTTATAATCAAATTTGCGATAACCCAACCGTGGTGGATGCGCAGGTTCATACTCCGTTGTCCGCGCATTTGACACACCTACCCAACGTAGACTCACTCTTTCAGGAGTTAAGCCAAGCTTTTATCAAGTATGCGTAATGTCTTCCTTTCGCTAACACCAGTTAACTTGTCGGGTGGATGAACCATTTCAATTCTATCTAAACAATTGCTGGAGCTCTGTCGTAACCACATCAGACAACTTTGGGTTGTGGAGTGCTCCTAAATACGGAGCACTCATTGTATCTGGCTCGTGAGCGTGGCATTAGCTAGAGCTGTTCTGCAAGTAACTGGTCGAGAGTCGTCACCAACTTCTGATTTTTCTCCGTATTTAATGCATCAGCATGAGGGTCTTTAAATAGCCCTGAGTCATTATCAAAATACTTCCCTGAAGCGTTAGAAAACTCTTCCGATAGTGCCGCTCGGCATAAGATATCAGCGCCAATCCCTAAGTCATTACCTTCCAAACCATACGCATCTTTAACCAATTTACTGCCAAGAAATGAGGCCGGATTAACGGGAATGATTAGGGGGCCTTGATCTCCTAATTGGTGCGCAAGATGGATTGACCACATCGTTAACGCCAATTTACTTTGTGCGTAGATGGGGCCATCTAAAGCGTCAGGATTTGGGCTGACAAGTGCCTCGAGATCGACCGATGACTGAGCGGCTGAAGATAGATTGATGATGCGACCGTTGGCATCAAAAAGTGGTAGCAGCTTTTGAGTCAGCAAATAAGGGGCAATGGTGTTGACGCTAAATCGGACATCGAGATTGTCTTTGGTGGTGATCTCGGAAACCTTGTAGACGCCAGCATTGTTAATGAGTACATCGAGCTGTTCATGCTTCGACTTTATTTGGTTGGCGAGGGCTTTAACTTCAGAAAGAGAAGAGAGATCAGCAACATAATTTTCGATAATCGCATCCTTGGATAATCGAGAAAGGCCGGCTTCTACTTTGCTGAGTTTTGTTGGGTTACGTCCATGGATAAGGATGTGATGCCCTTGTTGGGCTAACATTTTCGCGGTCTCTAAACCGATACCATCTGTCGCACCTGTAATCATGATCTTTTTTCGCATCTTCCTTCCTTGAATAAAGAGTCCGGACAACTTTTATAACAAAGTTTGATTGCACAAAGTTTCTACTACTTCACATGCTGAGATATAGAAAGTACGGATGTGTATTACGATTGAGAAACCGTGAAACAAGGGTGTGGCTTTTCATTTTATTTTCTTGATATCGAGTAAAGCTCAAATCAAAAAAGCCTCAACCAGTTTAATGGTTGAGGCTTGGTCGTATTAGCCTTGTTTCAGCCTATTTAGGCCAGTTTGACGTTGTAATTATTTTACCTAAGAGCTGCTTAGTGAGCGTGCTCGTGTGAATCTTGGTACAACTCTGCATCAACTTCTTCGCCTTTGTTTGGACGAGGAACAATCTCAAAAGAGGTATCAGCTTCAGTCAATGAAGACAGCAGTTTGTTCAACGATGTTTTGTCTCCTTTCACGCCCGCTTGGCCATCTTCCAATAATTGGTTGAGTGTCGTTTTCTTCAGTACGATGTCTGATACATCTGATTTGTTGATGATCAGTGTGGTATCCGCATCTTGCAGCTCTGATATTTGGATGTTGTTCAGGTTGCCATTCGACATCTCTACGTAGTAGAACTCTTTCACGTCAGGTAATTGGATATTCATGGTAAACGGCGTGTTTTGCGCCTTCAATGAATCCACTTTTACCGCTAAGTAATCCAGCAAGTTTTCGATGGTCATGTTCGCCAATACATCCGGAGAAGCCGTTTTTGGTGCGCCCGGTTGTGTGCCGATACGCAGTTCTTGAGCACCCGTTAGGTAGATGTTTCTCCAGCCCGCGCCTTCTGATTGGTAGCCTAGCTGTTCATAAGTATCGGCCAGTAAACCACGCGCTTTCTTGTTCTCAGGTTCCGCTTGGACAACCTTGTTAAGTGCCGTTGCAACGAAGCGATATTCACCTTCTTGGAAATCTTGCTGCGCTTTTTCAATCACCGCGTCACTGCCACCCATGTATTCAACAAACTTAACCGACTCTGGGTGAATTTGTAGCGGGTTCAGATTGGCTGGGTTCATGTCGAAGTAGCCAAGGTACATGTTGTACACCGCACGAGCATTGTGAGAGTAAGTACCGTGGTAACCATTGGTGTGCCAAGACTGTTGAATGCTGTCTGGCATGACTTTGTAGATCTCGTCGCCAATGTCTTGCAGAACAACACCATTGTTCGCAAGGCGAAGTGTTTGGTTATGAGTGAAACCGTAAGCGTCACGCTGCATTTTTAGGTAGTCAGAGATTTCTTGTTCGCCCCAAATTGGCGATGAGTGAGAGGCAAATAGCACCTCGGTATCTTCACCCCAAGTGACCAACATCTCGTTGATTTTCTTAGACCACTTCAAGCCATCACGTACTTTTGCACCGCGTAATGTGTAGAGGTTGTGCATGCCTTGATACGTTAGCTCACCAGTCCAAAGTGCCTTCATGCTTGGAATATAGGTCACCATTTCTGATGCCGCTTCAGTGCCTGATGCATCCATGAATTGCATTTCTAGGCCGTCGATAACCAGCGTTTCAATTTCTTCGCTATGGTTAAGTTCGTAATCCGGCAATACGTAAGTGATGGTGCCTGTCGACAAGCCTTTCGCGAGTGCCGCATCCACAATACCGTGCTCATGACGATTCAGTGTTGCGCCATATTGATAAGCGGTACGACGAGACATCGCATTACCTGCCAGTACGTTTTCGTCGACGATTTCTTTAGTGATGTTTTTAGAACCGTACACTTTTACGTCTGGGTAGGCTTCTTTGATTGCTCGTGCACCACCAAAGTGATCGGCATGTGAGTGTGAGTAAATCATCGCTACGATAGGTAAGTCGCCGCCATCAGGCACGTTGTTCTTAAAGAACTTTAATGACTTAGCTGCTGATTCCTTTGTGAGAAGAACGTCGTAAGCAATCCAACCATTGTCACTGCGGATGAAAGAAATAGACGCTAAATCGGCACCACGTACTTGGTAAACCTTACCCGGGACAACTTCGTACAAACCTTCAGCAGCTTGGTTCAGCACGGCTTGACGCCAAAGCGAAGGGTTCACTGAATCGGGCGCTTGGTCGGCATTGTTCACGCTAGGGTCGATGAAGTTGAAGCTGTTACGAATAATATCGCCAGTTTCTTGATCGAAGCTCGCAATCAACCCTTTGTTGTTATTGTCGAACGCGCGAGTGTCTTCGAAGTTAAGCGTTTTCGCGAATTCTTGGTTTGCTTTCTTCGTCATCTCGGTCGCGTCTTTGCCACCCTGATCGCCGATTACGCTAAAGTGCGCGTGGTCATGGTTAGCTGCAACAGCTGGGAACGCAAGAGAGATTGCTAGGAACAGTGATGCATTTTTGAAAGTGCGTGATGGAGTCATAGGTGCCTCTTCAATTCGGGATTTCGTTTCGTTGAGGAAATTATATGCCTAAGACATATAGCAAAAAATAAAGTAAGCTTTAGTTAATACATCACGATTGGCTATGTATTGAGTCGTGCAATGGTTAGGGAACGAAGATAAAACCTGACCTATGATTGATTAAGAGCACATTGACAGGGAGAGTAACGGTGAGCGACATGGAAAAGTTGGATTTAAATCTACTGAGCGTGTTCTTAGAAGTGTATCGATTAAAGTCGATCACGCTTGCATCAGAATCGCTTGGTATGACTCAACCTGGAGTCAGTGGCGCTTTGAAACGGCTGCAAGCACAATTGGGTACAGACCTTTTTATTCGAGAGGGTAGAGGTATAACACCGACCAATGCAGCGATGCAGTTGGCGTTACGTGTAGAGCCCGCATTGGACGGGATAACCAGCGCGGTCAGCACGCTAAAGCAGTTCGATAATCAGCAGCATCATGTGTTTCGAATTTTGGTCAACGAGATCGGTTTAACCAAGCTTCAGCCCCTTGTGGAAAAGGACGAGACGCTTGGTAACATCTCAATTGAATTCAATATGGTGCCAAGCAATGAAGAAGATCTGCTGCAGAGTTTGAGCATGCAGCAAGCCGACTTAGCGATCGATATTCACTACCCACAAGTGAATGGCTATATGAACCAGCAAGTGATTGAAGATGAGCTCGTGCTGATCGCCAAGAAAGGGCATCCAAGGATTGATGGATCGGTAACGGAAGCGCAGTATTATCATGAGAAACACATCACCTTCAGAATGCGTCGCTCTCACCTTTACACCGCGGATTACTTTACAAAAAATCCGATACAGCAGCGAAAAGTCAGTTCCGAATGTGATTCATTGATGACGATGTGTGTGTTGGTCTCTGGCTCCGACTGTGTTGGTAGCACATCTAGAGGTTTTGCTAATCAATTTGCGGAGCGATTCCAACTGCAAGTTCTCGAGCAGCCTTTTGAGGTCTTGCCGATGAAACAGTATATGATTTGGCATAAACGAACAGACTTAAACCCCGCACATCAATGGTTAAGAACCAAGATTCAACAATACATGACGAGCTCTCAAAGCTGTTAACGATTCAATGAAAAACGGCTTCCATTTGGAGGCCGTTTTCTGTTACTTGAGGGTTTTAATTAGGCTTTTTGGATTCAATCAACTTATTGTGCGCGTTTCTGACGAGCGGCTTTGAGCATTTTCATTGGCGACATTCCTGTCACCAACATGGTGCCGGTGATAACCAGAATTGAACCAACAATCGTATTGATGCCAATTGCTTCATCTAAGAATAAGTTACCCCAGAGAATACCAAATACCGGAATGATGAAGGTTACGGACAGGGCTGAAGGTGCGCCGAGTTCAGAGACGAGATTGAAGTAAAGTAGATACGCTAACCCAGTACATACCGCGCCTAATAAGATAACCGACGTAGTGATCGTAACGTCGGGTGTTTCTCTCATCGGAATAAAGAATACAAATGGCAAAACCAGCAACACCGCAGCCCACATGCTGCCATGAGCATTGTAGGGGCTTGTTTGGTATAGTTTGACGCTATTCCGTAGCTAAAGGCCGCCATCACTGCTGCAAAGATAGGAAGCATAGCCTCACGGCCAATGTTCATCGCATCCCAACCGACTAACACGCCAACTCCCGTTACCCCAATCCCAAGTCCCAATAGAACTTTCGCCTCGAGTGCTGTTTTGGTCCATATTGCACCAATGATTGCCGCCCATATTGGCGCGGTAGAGTTCAAGATGGCGAGTGTCGAGGCGTTAAGTGTCTGCGCGGCATAAGCGAAAAGCAAAAAAGGAAGTGTGGTGTTAAACAGCCCGAGAATGAAGAAGTGTTTAGCGTGATCATGAAAAGAGAGTTTCTTTTTTAAATAAAAAGAAACTAAAAGCAGAGTAAGTGCTGCAAACAGAACTCGCGCTTCAATCAAGACTGCGGGCCCTAATGGATTGGCCGCCATTCTCATGAAAAGAAACGAGCCTCCCCATATAGCCGCAAGTAGTATCAGTTTTAAAAAGCTCACAGTTTGAATCTCAGATTGTGTAAAACCTGACTATGGAGGAAAGATAACTATTACACAAACATAGATGCCAATACTGTGCAGTTATGGACATAAAATCGAGCCCGTTAATCAGGAACAATTTCGATGAATTTCGTTCTGTTTATTGTTCCTTATTTGATGAGTAATCTAGCGTTAAACATCAAACTTAGGCAAACAAAATGAAGATTGAACACATCGCAATTTGGACCAAAAAACTCGAAGTACTAAAGCGATTTTATGAAGATTATTTCGGCGCGACATCGAACTCAAAATATCACAACCCAACTAAAGGGTTTTCTTCATACTTCCTCTCGTTTGAAACGGGAAGTCGTTTAGAGATCATGGAAATGGATTCTGTGCCTGAATCGAAAGATGACATTTATGACCAGTTCACAGGCTTCATTCACATGGCGATTTCATTAGGGTCGGAACAAGCGGTCGATCAACTGACTCAACGCTTGGTCGAAGACGGCTATGAGCGCTTAGATGGCCCAAGAAGAACAGGCGATGGCTATTATGAGAGCTGTGTTCTCGATCCGGATGGTAATCGCTTGGAACTTACCGTTTAATGTAGAGACTTAATTGAGTTACTCATCTACTAACGGAACTGAGGTATGACAATGATGAAGCTTGCTGTGACTTTCCTTTTTAGCCTTGGGCTTATGGGATGTGCTACCTCAGAACCGGTGTATGAACCAGAAGCTGACTCGAAACCTGAACCATCACAACCCATAGGTTACCTCGGTTTTAAAGCTCACCAAGAGTGGGCGATTCAATTTAACGACTGTACGGTCTATGATCTAACAGGCGCACAACCCTACCAGTGGTTTGACCGTACTTCCGCCTCTGTAAGCTGTTATGAGTTTAAGCCAAATGATGCTATCGAGCCTCTGTTGGTTTACTCCGAGGCTGACTTCAGAAGCAATAAACTCACCCCGATTAATCGTTTTCAAGAGTTGCAGGTATCAGAATCAGGCTGGGGCAGTTTTCCTGCCGTCTACGAGACCAACGGCACCAATTGGCTGAAAGTCAAAGAGGGTTGGATTCACCTCACACTAGCCGATCAGACTTTGGTTCAGTTCTATCCCGGAACTCAAGACCAATCTAGCAAACACACACATGATCAATATTTTGAAGAGCACTGATCGTAACGCTGACTTTTGATTAGTCTGTAGTTCGATCAGAAAAAGATCGTTTAGTTATTGCTGAAACCGGTTTCAATCTGTATCTTGGCTTTTATTGAAATCGGTTTCAGAGTTGTGAGCGCAGCTCTAATCCTGATCTTTTTCACGAATAACTTGTAGCGAGTAATGGTATGAACAACGAATTTCCGAACGATTTTTTATGGGGTGGCGCGGTTGCGGCGCATCAACTAGAAGGCGGCTGGGATGCGAATGGCAAGGGTGTAAGTGTTGTTGATGTATTAACAGCGGGCGCTCATGGCGTGCAACGTCGAATCACCGATGGTGTGATTGATGGCGAAAACTACCCAAACCAAGTCGCTGTTGATTTCTACCATCGATACAAAGAGGACATTAAGTTATTCGCTGAGATGGGCTTTAAGTGTTTCCGTACCAGTATCGCTTGGACGCGTATTTTCCCTAATGGCGATGATGCCGAGCCGTGTGAAGCGGGATTAGCGTTTTATGATGATTTGTTTGATGAGCTGTTGAAATACGATATTCAGCCAGTAGTGACGCTGAGCCATTTTGAAATGCCTTACCACTTAGCCAAAGAATACGGCGGCTGGATGAACCGCAAAGTGATCGATTTCTTTGTTAAGTATTCAACTACGGTGATGGAGCGATACCAGCACAAAGTGAAATACTGGATGACGTTTAACGAGATCAACAACCAGATGAACACTTCGGCAGACATCTTCGGTTGGTTGTGCTCTGGCGTGAAGTTCCCACAATGCGAAAAGCCGCAAGAGGTTATGTATCAAGCGGTTCACCACCAGTTTGTGGCAAGTGCTTTAGTGGTTAAGAAAGGTCACGAGATCAATCCAGATCTCCAAATCGGTGCAATGTGTGCGATGGTGCCTTTCTATCCTCGTTCTTCAAAGCCAGAAGACATTATGGTGGCACAGCAAGCGATGCGTGATCGTTACTTCTTCTCGGATGTGATGGTTCGTGGCCACTACCCAAATTACGCTAAGCGTGACTGGGCAATCAAAGGCTTCAACATTGAGATGCAGCCTGAAGATGAGCAGATCCTAAAAGAAGGTAAGGCTGATTACTTAGGCTTTAGCTACTACATGTCGAATACCTTGGATTCTTCTTCTCACCAATCTACAGAAGAAGCGATGGACGGCGGTCATGAAAATTCGGTCGATAATCCGTTCATCCAGTCTAGCGATTGGGGCTGGCCAATTGATCCGACGGGTTTACGTTTCTGTTTAGCGTCTCTGTATGAACGTTATGAAGTGCCATTGTTCATCGTTGAGAACGGTTTTGGCGCGGTTGATACCATTGAAGAAGATGGCAGCATTAATGACGATTACCGCATTGCTTACCTTGGCGACCACATCAAAGAGATGAAAAAAGCCGTTTCGATTGATGGTGTTGATTTGATGGGCTATACCCCTTGGGGCTGTATCGATTTAGTGTCGTTCACCACTGGTGAGATGAAAAAACGCTACGGATTCATTTACGTAGATAAGCACAACGACCAATCTGGCTCACTAGAACGCAAACGCAAGAAGTCGTTCGAGTGGTATAAAGGCGTGATTGCATCTAACGGTGCCACTATTTAGAATGCATTTCCCAGCGCAGTTATGTGAACTGTGAGCTGTCATTTTGCAATGAATTAGTCGGCCTATGTCGGCTAATTTTTTATAAAGGAAAAGAAGCGAATGGTAACCATGCTTGATGTCGCGAACCGCGCAGGCGTATCTAAATCGACCGTTTCTCGTGTCTTAAATGGCAAGAACATCGTGCGCCCAGATGTGGTGAAAAAGGTATTCGATGCGATTCAAGAAACAGGTTATCGACCGAACTTGTTGGCCCAGCAATTGGCGACTAAGAAGACCAATTTCATCGGCTTTGTAATCACTAATGAGTTGTTCAATGGCCCTTACTTTTCTTCCTTGATGTATCACGCGGCTTCTTATAGCGAAAAGTCGAATCACCAACTGGTGATCACCGATGGCAAACACAGCGCTGAAGACGAAAGAAAGGCGATCAACTTCCTACTGGATATGAAGTGCGCGGGCATCATCATTTACCCACAGTGCTTAACCGAAAGCGAGATTGCAAAGATCATCGAAAGCACTGACACACCGATTCTGGTACTCAACCGAGAAATGCCGTCGAAGCCCAATCATGCCATTACCACCGACCACTATCAGAGCGCTTGTTTGATGGTTGAACACATCATCGAGCAGGGTCATACAGAGATTGCTGTGATTCGTGGTAAAGCCGGATCTTCGACCGATGAACAGCGTTATCAAGCCTATCAAGATGTATTAACCAAGCACGGTATTGCACTGGATGAATCTAAAGTTGTTCAAGGCGATTGGACAATGGAGAGTGGTTATTACTCGGCTCAATCTTTAGTAAAAAGCAAAGTAACATTCACCGCTATTTTGTCTGAAAACGATGACATGGCGATTGGCGCGATTAAGGCGTTAACCGAACTTGGGTACTCATTGCCTCAAGATGTTTCTATCGTTGGTTTTGATAACAGCAAAGTGGGGGCGTTTTTAACGCCAAGCTTAACGTCTGTCAGTGTGCCATTAGAGCAAATGACGCAAAAGGCGATCCTGCAAATTGTCGGTGAAACAGAGCAAGCGACCACCATCAATACCACTGGCAGTTTGGTGTTACGTGATTCGATAGCGAAGCTAAATTAGCACCGTTCAAATTTCATATTTCACCTACAAAAAGTGATGAGCTGCGCATCTCTTCAACCAAGCGTAAACACTCCTTATTCACTGTTATTTAGATGTGCGATATTGCGTTTTTGGGTCGATGAATTGACCTGCATTAGTTAAGTAATGTGAAACTAGCTAAGTAATATAAAAATAGCTAAGTGATGTGAGAACAGGTAAGTAACGTGAAAACAGAAAAACAAAAAATGCTAGCAGGCGAACCTTATCAGGCTTGGGATAAAGAGCTTTATTCAGCTCGTATCGAATGTCGTAAGGTGCTTCAAAAACTCAATAACAGTATTCCAGACACACCCGAATGGGAAGCGGCAACGCAAGAGCTCATTCCGGGCTGCGAAAATGCACATCTAGAACCTCCATTTCGTTGTGACTACGGCTCGAACATCAAGCTGGGCAAGAATTTCTACGCTAACTTTAACTGCGTGATTTTGGATGTGGCTGAAGTGACCATTGGCGACAATGTGCTGCTTGGTCCGAACGTTCAAATCCTGACCGCAGGTCACCCACTCGATGTGAAAGGCCGTGTAGAAGAAGGCGTTGAGTTTGGCACGCCAATTAACGTTGGTGACAATGTTTGGTTAGGTGGTGGTGTGATCATCTGCCCTGGCGTGACCATTGGCGAAAACAGTGTGATTGGCGCGGGCAGTGTGGTAACTAAAGACATCCCAGCCAATGTGGTTGCAGTCGGTAACCCATGTAAAGTGCTGAAATCGATCGATAACGGACAATAATCAGATGTAAATGACGAAGCCCGAACCTAGGTTCGGGCTTTGTTTTTTCTATCCTTGCTAGATGCTAGATGCTAGATGCTAGATGCTAGATGGAACAGCTTGTTGTGCTTGCTTCTTATCTAACGCACCACTGAATCGAGTCAGAACAAGAGCGATCAAAACGATCACCGCACCTACCCAAGGGGTGTTCATTAATCCAGATTTCGCGACAATCAAACCACCGCCCCATGAGCCCAATGCAATACCGACGTTGAAGGCGGCAATGTTCAATCCAGAAGCGACATCGACTGCGTCTGGTGTGTATTTCTCAGCCAGTTTCACAACATACACTTGTAGCCCCGGAACGTTACCGAATGCAAATGCACCCCAAACCAAAATAGTCGCAACGGCTGCATAAGGGTTTACAGCGGTAAAGTTGAATACCACCAGTACTGCGGCTAAACCAGAGAAGATAACGGTCAGCGCTTTAATCGGGCCCATCTTGTCAGCCATTTTTCCGCCCCAGATGTTACCCACCGCAACTGACACACCGTAAACCAACATGATTAAGCTGATTGAGCTCGAATCAAATCCTGATACATTTTCCAGTATTGGAGCAAGGAACGTAAACGCTGTGAATGTGCCGCCATAACCCAGTGCTGTGATAGCGTAAACCAACAGTAAGCGTGGTTGAGTTAGAACCTTTAGTTGTGCCGAAATCTTCGCCGCTGGTGGTTGCTTAAGGTTGCTTGGAACCAAGATAGCGCTACCGATAAGAGCAATAAGGCCAAGCAGAGCAACGATCAAGAAGGTCGCTTGCCAGCCGAAGGTTTGGCCGATGTAAGTACCCAGTGGCACGCCAGTCACCAATGCAACTGTTAAACCCGTAAACATGATCGCAATGGCACTGGCTGCTTTATCTTTTGAAACCAAACCTGTCGCGATGGTCGATCCAATCGAGAAGAACACACCATGGGCGAGGCCGGTCAAAATTCGTGCGGCGATCAGCGTGTTATAGCCTGGAGCTTGCCACGCCAATAAGTTACCAATGACAAACAATGCCATCACGGTTAGCAATACCGCTTTACGATTCCACTTTCCGGTTAATGCCGTTAATACTGGTGCGCCAATAGCAACGCCAAGCGCGTATAAACTGACTAATAGGCCTGCCGATGGCAGAGATACATTCAAGTCGCTCGCCATGGTAGGAATCAAGCCTACGATGACAAATTCTGTGGTTCCGATGGCAAAGGCGCTGAGCGTCAATGCAAGTAATGCTAATGGCATAATCATCTCTCTTACTGTTCTTTGTTAAATACCGAGCGCGATAAAATGGGGCAGCTTGTGACTGCAATAGGAGCGCTTCGTTTGATGGCGAGGATTATCTAGCAAAATATATTTGTGAAAAATGCCATCATTAACAAATAACCTTTGTGAAATTTGCAATAATTAAAGAGTTAGCCGATCATTGGGTTAAGCTGATGAGAGCGAAAAGACACAGATGATTTGAGCTGTGATGAGCACAAGCGAGATGACATTAAACAAAATGAAGATAGCGAAGGAGCCTTATGCTAACCCGTTCAGATGATTTAGAAATAGTACTCACCGTTGTCGATGCTGGTGGTTTTTCTGCGGCGGCAGAGGCGCTGGATGTGCAGGTCGCCAAGGTGTCTCGTTCGGTGAGTAAGGTTGAGTCGCAACTCGGCGTCTCGATATTCAACCGAACAACGAGACGCGTGGAATTGACGGAGGAAGGGCGGCAGTTTGTCGATTCAGTCAGGGTGGGATTACAGATGATTCAGAGCGCGGAAGAAGAAATCGTGTCGCGCGGTGAGTTGCCAAAAGGTCGTTTAAGAGTCGATGCCGCCAGTCCGTTCGTATTTCACCAGCTAGTGCCGTTGGTGCAGTCATTCAAAGAGGCTTACCCAGACATTGAGTTGGAACTCACTTCCAACGAAGGCTTCGTTGATCTTCTCGAAAAGAGAACTGATGTTGCGATTCGAATCGGTAAGCTGTCCGATTCAACACTGCACGCTCGACCGTTAGGTAAAAGCTTACTCCATATTGTGGCGTCACCTGATTATCTCGCTAAGCGTGGGTTGCCCACCAAACCTGAAGATTTGAGCTCGCATCAAATTGTGGGTTTTGCGGGTAACAAAGTGCTTAACTATTGGCCTTTACCAAACCCAAGTTATGTCGCGCCTACCGTGACAGCCAGTAATGGTGAAACCGTGCGTCAACTAGTCTTAGCAGGAAATGGGATTGCTTGTTTATCGGGGTTTATGGTGCAGGAAGATATGGTTGCGGGGCGTCTAATCCCTATTCTGGAACAAGATAAACTTGCCAACACAGACCGAGAGCGAGTGAATGCGGTTTACTACAAGTCGTCATCGGTCTCTAAACGTATCTCGGCGTTTATTGATTTTATACAGCCCCGTTTGAGCTTGTAGGGAAGAATGAAACACTCTTTAGCAGCACACAGTCAAACCGTTATTTGAATCGTTTGAGAACGGGTATTCGTATCAATGTTTAGAGAGCACATATTGTTGTCTTGAGATTCGATAGGTGGATGTGATCTCAATAGCGTTTACTGACTTTCAGTGTTTAAAAACCGCCCGCCCACGCATCAAAATCGTCAATATTGTCGAGTTCTTGCTGGCTTCTTGGCACAGGGTAATAAGGCAAGGCTAACCTTTGAACGGAAGGTTGCAGTTCCCAATCGGGCGTAATCTTGAATCGGGTTAATTCATCGTTGAGGCGCACAAACATATAGTAGCCATCGGCATGGGTATTGGCGTAACTCGCGATAGTTGCGATATCACCGGAAGGTAATTTTACGTCTCGACCGAGTGGATAGAGTTGGTGCAATGCGAAACTCACTTTGGGATCTTCAAGTTTGCCTTGCTTAAAGCGTTCTAATCCGATGGCGGTTGAAGTGGTGCGCGGCTTCCACCCTGTGAGGAACAATCCACTCAGGTTATCTTGGAATGGCTTACCCTTTCGATTGCCTTCATTGGTAATGAATTGAACGGTCAATGTATCTCCCGATTCTTGCAGAATTTCTAAAAACTGTTCACCAGTGCGATCGACCAAAAGCTTCATAATATCCAGCTACCATCAAGAATGAGAGACGATAAAGGGTACTACTTTAGGTCGGCTTTTGATAGGAAAGGCGTTAGTGCAGAGAGATTAATAAGAAGGATTTGAAAGCCAGTGAGAGGGAGCTTTTGGTGCGAAAAAATGAAAACGCCGATAGCTTTCATACTTTCGGCGTTTAAGGTGTATTAGCAATTGAACCAGACTGGTTGCTGCATTTTCAGTCGCGTTAGCTCAATTCGTCTTGCACGTATTGAAGGCAAAACGACTGAGCATGTTCATCTGCAGATATTTGCTCGTTGCTTCTTAATTCTAGGTAAAGTTTTACTGCTTGGTCTAAAGCGGGAATCAACGCATCACGTTCTGGCATTGAAACGGTTTTAGCGAGTTCTTGTGCAAATTCTGGCAAGCGTGCTTCAATTTTTCTCACGCCAGAGGGCGTTAAACCCGCCTGCTTTAGTGCCAGTGGAGACAATACGTTTTGACGCAGGAATGATAAGAATTCAATGGTCTCAAAGTATTCGCCACGAGCAATTTTTGTTGCAGCGTAGTGAGTCCAGATCCAGAAACGATCTTCAATCCATTGCGGGTTTGGCTGAGGGTAATCTGGTTCTGCTGTACAGAATACGTCGGTTAATAAGCTGTCTCGCTCCCACAACACGTGGTTGTTATCGACTCGTGCTGCTGCGTCTGGCAGAGAGACGAATTTGAAATCTACGTGCACTGGCTCAGGGCCGAATATCGACACAATTAAACGTGGCTCACCTACGTGTTCACCCGTGAAGGCGGCGACCTTACCACCGATCTGGTCAAGGATGCCGAATCGTTCTTGCATCACGCTGTTGTAGTCGGCTGGGTTTACCGCGATAACAAAATCTAAGTCGCTGTATTTGTCCATAGAGTCAGAACCAAACGAACCACTTGCGGCAATACCACAGATTCGAGGATCTTGAGACAGGACATCAATCACTTTGATAAGAAGTGCTTTGTGCGGTGCTGGAAGAGTACTTGGGAAGTTCATATTTTACCTATCTTAAAAAGTTAGAACTGCATTACAGTTAGTGCGGTAAAATCAACGCAGCATTATAGGATGTCAACGTCGGCTTATATTGTCAATAGAATATAAGCCGAATAAGTTTAGAACATTAGAAGATATTATCTGACTGTGTAGCTAAGGCTTTCTAACGCTTACGTAAGTAATGAGTTTGCACTATCTCATCAAGGTACGTCGTGACGCTTTTCAACGTAAAGTCGACGGGGGATACTAAGTCACCAAATAGCGGGGACCCACCACCAAGCACGACAGGAATGGTCGAGATGATCAGCTCATCAATCAGGTCTTCTTTGATGAAGTTTTGAATGGTGATGCCGCCATCAATGTACAAGTTCTTTAGGCCTTTGTTATTCAAATTCGCGACAATCTGTTTAAGCTCGCCCTTCATCAAAAATACTTTACCTTCAAGTTCTTGAGGTACTTCATTCAAAGTGTTGCTCAGTACATAGACTGGCTTGCTGTAAGGCCAATCGATCCCAAAGCTCAACACCATGTCCATTGTATTTCGTCCCATGACCAGTGCATCGATACGATCGGTGTGGGCGTTGTAGCCCATGTCTTCACCGTCTGGATTTGGAATCGCTTGCAGCCAATCTAAGCCGCCTTGTTTGTCTGCAATGTAACCGTCAAGACTGGTTGCGATGAATACAATATTTGACATTTTTAACTCCGATATCGATGAGAAACTTGGCATCTACACGGTAATAAATTAAAATATTCTACAGTGTAGAAATAAAGTTTAAGAGGTGACGGTATGACTGTCAAGGATCAGAAGCGAGGTCGACCAAAGAGTGGATCAAGCCAACTCAGCGCAGAGAGAATTCTCACTATTGCCAAAAGCATGATGCGAGAGAGTGGCAAAGTGCCAAGTATTCGAGGGTTGGCGACAGAACTCGGGGTCGATGCGATGGCCATATACCATTACTTCAAAAACAAAAACGATCTGCTTGAGGCAATCACAGTTTCTTTGATTGAAGAAGTGGCACAGCCAGAGCTGAATCAAGACTGGCAAGATAACCTATATCGGCTCAGTGTGAGTTACTTGTCGATGCTCAACGAATATAGAGGCTTGTTAGAGACCTTATTGACCATGAAATCCCTCGGGCCGATGGAAGTGTTTAGTGAACGTTTTGAAGCGGTGTTGAACCCGTTAGCGTTAACCGAAGAGCAAACCAAAAATGCGTTGGACTTGCTGGTGGATTATTTACACGGCTACGCTTTGGCGTTGAACTGCAACCCAGACCGAACTGAACTCACTATTGAAATGGTCGAAAAGCCGCTGAGTTTATACTGTTTGGCGCTCACTCAACTTAAGTGATCTTTAGGCAATTTACTGACCTTTAAATTTATACTGGATAATTACCTATAAATTTCAGACTTTAGCAGTAATAATCAATGAATAGATCGGAATAGCTTGTTCATTGAAAAGCTGTACGGAAAGTTTCTAAAGACGCATCGTGAAAAGGAAGTCAGATACATGCCTGTGCTCCAACGCATCAGTTTAACGTTAATCTTAATCGCCGTTTTAGGTGGGTGTTCTTCACTTCCTGAAGGCATCGATCATCCAACAGAACCGCCAACCTCTCCTGCACCTAGTTCTTTATCGGTTCTAACCAATGAATTTCAGCCTGAAGCTTTAGATCAAGGCACTACTGCGGTTCGTCTGCAAGAGTCTGGTTGGGATGCTTTGGCACAGCGATTGGCGTTGGTTGAAAGTGCAGAGCACACCATTGATATTCAATATTACATCTGGAACTCTGACGAATCGGGCAGGTACCTAGCGAGTCGTTTGTTAGCAGCTGCTGATCGTGGTGTTAAGGTGCGAGTCATGCTCGACGACATTAACCTCAATGAGCGTGAAGGCTTATTATCAGCACTGGATGCACACCCGAACGTCGAGATCCGAATCTTCAACCCAACACCAACACGCCGTGGCTTTAGTAAGTGGTTGAGCTTCCTTGGTGATTTCTCTCGCTTAAACCGCCGTATGCACAACAAGTCGTTTACTGTCGATGGCACCTTGTCTGTGGTTGGTGGGCGTAATATTGGTGATGAATACTTCGACCTTTCTGATGAAATCAATTTCCGAGATCGCGATGTATTGGTGATGGGCTCAGTCGTTACCACTATCCAAACCAGCTTTGTCGAGTACTGGAATAGCCGTTGGTCTTACCCTGTCGATATGCTGGGTGATGACGAACAACCTGATCTCTCAAAGATAGATAATATTGTCGTTCCGCATTATCAAAATTACCCTGAGTTACCATTAGATCGTAAGGCTGCGGATAGCTTACTGAAAGAGGTGATTGGTGAGATGACATGGGTGAATGCGCGTTTTGTTTACGATCAGCCCGTCCCTGACGATTCAGACAATACCGATGAACCGAAAGCGACCGCGATTCTTCTAGGGAAACTGGCGAGCGAATCGAAACAAGAGATCTTGTTGGAATCGGCTTACCTTGTATTCGATGATGGTCAGCTTGAAGAGTGGCAGGTATTGAACAACAAGGGCGTTGAGATAAAAGCGCTAACGAACTCTATGGCCTCTAATGATCTGGTGACTAATCACTCCGCTTATGCGGGCAGACGTTACGACATGTTGGATCATGGCATCGACCTGTTTGAGCTAAAACCAGAATCTAAGCTGTGTGAAGCATCGACTCAAGACGTGTCTAAATGTGCACCTGAGACGGCCTATGGCTTGCACGCTAAATCAGTCGTATTCGACCGCAGCATCGCGAGCATCGGCTCATTTAACTTCAACTTGCGCTCTACCTATCTCAATACTGAATCGGTTTTGATCATCGAGAACAAAGAGATTGCTGAAACGTTAGCTGACACCATTGAGCAAGCGATGAGTGAAGATAATAGCTGGCGCTTGGAACTGGAAGACGGTGATGTGTATTGGTATTCAGGCGATCAACGTTGGGACAGCGAACCTGACACTGGTCAATGGGAACGAATGCAATCAGGTTTCCTACAGTTGTTACCGATTGAGAAATATCTGTAAGCTAGCCGCCTCGGATAAATAAAAATGTCAGCGTATTGTACGCTGACATTTTTGTTTGTACTGCTGTTTGCTGCTAGCTCTAATCGCTTAACGGCTTAACGGCTTAACGGCTTAACGGCTTAACGGCTTAACGCTTGGTCAGCTGCTTGCTGTTCAAGTAAGGCAGGATATGCGGGCGAGATTCGCCAGACAGCTTTTGAGTGATCTGTTGTGACCAACTGCTCTGCTTTTGGTTGCTTGAACGGCTTGCGTAGTAGCTCTGCAGTGAATCATCGTAGCTGGCAATTTCATCTAGGCTCAGCGGTTGGTATTGGTTTTCGTGCATCACCACATGAGCAGGGAGGCGAGGCTTAACCTCTGGTTGTTGTGCAGGGTGGCCTAAACACATCCCGAACAACACGGCAGTGTGCAGTGGCAGTTCTAACAGTTCATCGACTTGTTGTGCGCTGTTACGCAGCCCGCCAATGTAAACGCCACCCAAACCTAGAGACTCAGCAGCCAGCATGCAGTTTTGCGCCATGATGCCAGAATCTACCGCGCCAATCAGGGTCAGTTCAGTAAAGTCGGTTTTCACTTCAGGGTTGATTTGAGCGTGGCGTTGATAGTCGATACAGAACACCAAAAACTCTGCCGCGTTCTCAACGTAAGCTTGGTTACCTGCGTATTCGGCTAACAGTTTGCGCTTCTCTTTGTCTGTCACTCTCACGATAGAAACAGCCTGCAGTAAGCTCGATGACGAAGCCGCGAGACCAGCTTGAATAATCACATCAAGTTGTGCTTTTTCAATCGGTTGATTTGTATATTGACGAATGGAGCGGTGCCCCAGAATAGTTTCAATCGTGCTGTTCATAACTCTCAGACAGTCCTTGTGATGATGACGTAGAGAATCACAATAACGACAATTACCATGAGCGTAAAGGGCGTTAGAGCCTTTCTGGTTAGCGGTATGATATTCATGAAATCAAAAGGATTGCTCTCACAGCCAATCCTTTTTTCGTACTGTTTCCTGCTAGAAGCTAGAATGGAACGCTTAAGATCTCGCTTTAATGGCGAAGAGACAAAGTGATGAAGTGAACTCTGTTGGTCGAATAGCTGCCAGAAGGCTGAAATAGTCCTGAGTCAGCATTAATTTCACCATGGCCTAAATCTTGGTATTGGTAGCTCAACCCTAGATGTAAGTCATTGGATATCTTCTTCTCAGCGCCGAATCCGATACGCCACTGTTTATCGAGCGGGAGTAACACATCTCTGTTTTGACTGCTTACTGGGCTCGTGTCACCGCTCACTCCGCTGTACAGCAACCAATCCTCATATGCGTATTCCACACCAACCCCAAGAGAATAGGTGGTTGAGTATTTGTCATCATAATCTTGCCATGTCTCCATGTTGGAGCTGAGTAGAAGGTTTAAGTCTTCATTTAATGAATGCTTCAACCCTAAGTTTAAGCTTCGAACCCATGTTAGTTCAGAGCTAATGCCAAAAGCGTTGGCGTTATCAAGGGAAAGGTCGTGATCAAATTGGCCCTGATAACTGACACCCAATTGTGTGTTGTCACTGATGTGGTGATTGAGACTCAGGCCGAATCCTAGGTCGAGGCTATCTCCTTGAAGCTCTCGACCATTCAATGCTTGAGTGTCAAGCGCTGCGTGCTGCAATATTAAAGAACCACCAAGAGACAGTTGTTCACTAACTTGATACGACAATGACGACGTTAAGTTGAGTGCAGAAATGCTATTTTCTTTGATTAATAAAGCGGGGTGCGCGCCAACGCCGTGTGAGTATTCAACGCCAGTGCCGCCAGCTGCGTGCAATGCTGCGCCGACGACCCATTGGTCATTTAACCTTGATGCGTAAGACAGGTGAGGGAGAACATCGGCGCTGCTTCCTGTGGTCGAAGCCGAGTTATCGTCACGGACAAAAGTGGTTTCAACATCGAGGTATTGAACGCCGAGAATCCAAGCGCTTTCTTCAATGGCCGATAACCCCGCAGCATTGGTGATCACGGCGGATGCATCGTTCGCGGTTACGTTTCCTGCGCCGGCTGTGCCAACGCTTTTGGTTGTCGCAATCTGAGATAGATTTAACCCTCCCGCGTGAGCGAGAGAGTTGACTATCCCTGTTACTAACAGAGACAGTGTGATGAAAGGTGTTTTCAAGAATAGAACCTCATTTTCAGTGTATGAGTTATGTTGCTAGCAGCTTGAGCCATGTATTTGGGGAGAGAACGAATTGCCACGAGCGAACATTAAGAACGCCGTGGCAATCGACTTGATCGACTTAATTGCCTTAGTTGGATTAATCGAAGTAATTAACTTAATTGAGGCTAGAGCTTTTCAACTTGTGGCAATGGGTATTCATTGTCGAGAACGGCTTGAGTTGGCTCATACAGGCGCATGTGAAGATAGAAGTCATCTTGAGGTGCTGGTAGCCAGTTGCACGTCGGGTCGGACGGTTTTACGTATTGAATGCATATTGGCAAGGTGCCGTCTTCTGCGTATTTCAGCTCATCCTTACGATTGGTTGAGATGGAGTAGCGTTGAATGAAGTTCTTAACCATGAACAGGTTTTTAGCGTCGTACATGGTCAAAGACCAAAAGGCGTCAGCGGGTGCATCGGCAGGCATGGTCATTCGATATTGATTGTCTCCCGACAGTTGCTCACCATTCGAGTCTGTGTATCGATTTGGGTAGAGTGCTCGCTCTGGCACATTCAAACCAGCCGCACGCATATTGATGCTCGCTCGGCTCAGGTAATCATTTCCGTAGCGGCCTCCCTCGTACATCATCGACCAGCCATTATTGACATCACCGATGCTTCGACCTGCGTATTGAATGATCTGTTGTGAAGACTCAATCGCGCGCATTAGTCCTTTTTTCTGTGCTGAAGTTAGTGCTTCAGGGTTAAAGGGGGTCGATCCTCCAATACCAATTTGTTGGAACTGATCAACGATGGCAGCATCTTCTGGAATCGGGTTTTTACGTAGTTCACGGTCAATTAGCGAATACCACTCTAACCCTTCAGGCCTCGCCATGGGTGGGATGCGACCTGTCGAAGCTTTGAGTTCTACGATGTCATGCTCTGCGCCAAGCTGATCAAGTGGGTAGCTGAGGAATTTATCGTGAGTAACCAACGCGTCATTAAGGTCTTGCTCGCCAAATACGCCCGTTCGTTGAATTAACCAAACCATAGGAGTGCGAGATTCTACGACACGATCAATTCCCTCTGGTACTTCGCCAGCCCATCCTTTGTTAACCAATAGCACTTTTGAACCTTGGTCGCCGACATTCTTTACGTGCAGATCTTCAATCGAATCTGAGTAAGCATCCAATAACTGAACAATGTAATAACGGTTATCGGTGCGAGGAATATCAATCACCATTGGACCTGATAAATCCAGATCGTAGTGAGCTTGTGAGTAGAGCGTATCGTTGTTGACGGTAGGTACAATTCTATCCTGAGGCCCGGATAGAACGCGTGTTTTACCCATCTCATTCAATGGTGCCATAGCGTTGTCCATCGGCGCATCAACAGATGTGGTCGTTTGCCTAACCGCAGCCACGGTTAATGGACCCGTACCATAGATAAATGCTTGAACAGCTAGATTGTAAGCGAGCTCTTCTTCAGGATTAATAGATTGTTGGGCAAGGGATGGCATCGCGATAATACTGGATAAAGAACACACTAAACTGGTCAGTACACTTTTCTTATAGAGGAGCTTTCTCATAGAACACCTTAGATCGTAGGAACAGAATTAGGCATTTATCATATGAGCAAGTGAGATTAAGGAGTGTAATAGCCGATATTAAGGATGTTAATAGTCTCTTTTTACCTTTCAAGTGGTTGTTTTAATTAACATTGATTTAGGGTGGTGAAGTACCCCTACGACGTGTGCGAGTAGGGTGCTTGAGGCGCTATTGTTTGATTGATTTTCGGTTGATATGTTGGCAAAAAAGTACGGGAATCGATATGAACACATCTACTTATCCTTTTAGCTTATTCATTAAAGCAGAAGGGGCTCAGTGCAATCTGGATTGTAGCTACTGCTATTATCTCAATAGACAAGATGTCGATAAGAGGTCTTCAATGTCTTTGGACATGATGGAGCAAATTGTCGGTGCTCATATCGACGCGCAGCCAATGAAAGATCAACAAGTGGATTTTATCTGGCACGGTGGCGAGCCTATGTTAAGAGGGCTCGATTTCTATGAAACGGCGATGAAAGCACAGGCAAGCAAAGCGACGAAAAAGCGCATCGTGAATACGATGCAGACCAACGGAACCATGATTAACGATCGCTGGGCGAGTTTCTTTGCTAAACATAATTTCATGATGGGCATCAGTATCGATGGCCCCAATATTCTGAATGACATCGCTCGGATCGACAAAAATGGCGAGTCGTCTTTTGAACGCACAATGCGTGGGATGTCTTACCTAAAGAAGCACAATGTTGATTTTAATACGTTAACGGTCGTGAACAATAAAACCTACAAACACGGTAAAACGATCTATCAGTTTTTGGTTGAAAATGGCAGTGGTTACATGCAGTTTCAGCCTTGTATCGATCATGAGTTAGACAGACGAACAGGGCATGATTGGTCGTTAACCGGTGAGCAGTGGGGGCAATTTCTTTGTGACTTGTTTGATGCATGGAGCGCCAATGATGTCGGTAAAGTGTATATCCAGTTTTTTGAAAACTGTTTAATGGTGTTGATGGGCTACCAAAGCCAAATGTGCCATCACAGCGCGACTTGTGGGCAGCAATTAATGGTTGAGCATGACGGCAATGTTTACAGTTGTGACCATTATGGGTATCAAGATCATCAATTGGGCACCATGAACAGTGATAAGCTTGCAACTATGGCGAGCTCACCAGAACAAATCGCGTTTGGCACCAACAAATATGAAGAGTTAAACAGCACTTGTCGACGTTGTGATTTTGTTGAACTCTGCCAAGGTGGTTGTCCTAAAAACAGGATAGCAACAACTGAAGATGGCAGTCCGATGAATCATTTGTGCCAAGGGTATGAAATGTTTTTTCGTCACGCATTACCCAAATTATTGCCTATGGTAGAAGCAATGAAAAAAGGGTATTCGCCAGCGTACTTTCCACTTTTCTAAATCATTTGGAGTAGGGCATGACTAAAGACCTAAACTTACTGCGGCTCATTTTGGTGCTTAATGAAACTCGTCAAACGGTGAGTGCAGCAAAAGCTTTAAACGTAAGTCAGCCGACGATCAGTGTCATGCTTCGTAAACTCAGAGAACAATTTGATGACGAGTTGTTTGTTCGAGATAAAGCAAGGCTTGAACCCACCCCAAAATGCTTAAAGCTTATTGAAACCTTGCCTCTGCTATTAGAGCAACTAGATAACCTTTACATACCCAATGATGAGTGGGGCTTGGAAGATTTAAGAGGGGAGGTTCAAATCATGTTGCCTTCCCCGCTGTTGATCCCAGTGGGTGTGCCATTAATCAAAAAGCTGACCAAAGAAGCGCCGCAAGTGACGTTTCAATGTTCACCTTGGTTAGAAAACGGCGTCCAGTCCCTAGAGACCAACCGAATGTGTTGGGGAGTGAGCTATCTTCCCATGGAGGTCAATAAAACCCTGACTGAGCGCCCAGTTGGCTTTGATAAGTTCATGTTGGTGTTAAGAGCTGACCACCCAATTCAAGGTAATTCCCTTGAGGATATTCTGAAATACCCACTCTGTATCAATATGATCCCTGGTTACATTCAGCCGTCCAAGGCGGAAATGTTGATCAAAAAATATGACTTAGATAAACACATCGGGCTCAGAAGTAACAATATGAATTTGATGCTAGAAGTCGTTAAGGACAGCGACTTCATCTATGTGACATCGTCGAAATGCCGCTATTTGCTTGATCACTCTTATCGCTGTATCGATTTACCGCCGGAACTGTTGAAAGACACCTATCGTCGAGAATTGGCACTGTTTACTCATCAAGCAAACCGCAATAACCCGTTCACGGATTGGCTTCAAAAAGAAATTACGTTGATTATTCAATCCTAGTGTCACGCTACTATTCCTTCTAAATAACTCCCCCTTTCTAACGGCCACTATTAAGAATCGTAATAGTGGCTATCAAGCCATTTTTGGCCTCTTTCTTATACCATTTACCTCAACAATGGTTCGCTGAGACATGCACAATTTTCGTTGTGACTTCAGCGATTTACTCATAGTGAATGAGGGTTATAAATGTATAAGTCTTTTGTTAAATCCGCTCTGGCGCTCTCGGTACTGGCGAGCGTCAATGTACATGCAGCGAGCCAACCCAATGTGGTTGCCATCATGCTCGATGATGTGAGCCCAACGGATCTGTCGGCCTACCACCGTGGTTTAGGCGCGGTGGATACGCCGAACATTGATCGAATTGCCGAGCGCGGCATGATGGTCAGCGATTACTACGCACAAGGCAGCTCTACCGCGGGGCGCTCTGCCTTTATCACGGGTCAATATCCTTTCCGAACAGGCTTAACGTCTGTCGGTCAGCCGGGCTCTTCACTTGGCCTTCAAAAAGAAGATCCAACCCTAGCCGAAATGCTGAAAGACAAAGGCTATGCGACCGTGCATGTCGGTAAAAGTCACCTAGGCGATAACAACAGTCACTTACCAACGGTGCACGGCTTTGATGAATTCTTCGGTTTCCTTTACCACCTCAACGTTATGGAGATGCCTGAACAGCCGGAATTCCCAACAGACCCTAACTTCAGAGGTCGCCCTCGTAATGTTCTTCACACCATCGCTACCGAGAGTGTGGACATGCAAGAAGACCCAAGGTTTGGTGTGGTTGGAAAGCAAACGATTGAAGATAAAGGTCCTTTAGGCTCTAAACGCATGCAAACCGTTGATGGCGAATTTTTGGAGTTTGCTACGAATTGGCTTGATAGACATGAAGCAGAGAAAGACGAACAACCTTACTTCATGTGGTACAACCCGACTCGTATGCATCAAAAAACACACGTGCGTCCTGAGTATCAAGGCGCGAGCCAAATCAACACGTATTACGATGGATTGATCGAACTTGATGACCAGATCGGTGTATTACTCGATAAGTTAGAAGATCTTGGTGAAATTGATAACACGATAATCTTGTTTACCTCAGACAACGGCGTAAACCTAGATCATTGGCCTGATGGTGGTTCTGCCTCTTTCCGTGGTCAAAAAGGCACGACATGGGATGGCGGTTTCCGTGTACCAATGCTGGTCAGCTGGCCAGATAAAATCCCTCAAGGTGAATACACCGATGGCTTCATGACTTCTGAAGACTGGGTGCCAACCATTATGGCTGCAGTGGGTGAAGGCGACATTAAGCAAGAGCTGCTAGATGGAAAAGAGTTAAACGGCGAGCGTTACCAAGTCCACTTGGATGGTTATAACCAGCTGGATATGTTGACCAAAGGCGAGCCGAGTCAACGTCATGAGTTCTTCTTCTACAACGAGCAAGATTTGAATGCGTTCCGAGTGGATGATTGGAAAGTGCACCTAAAAACCAAAACGGAGTGGATTGCGCCTCCTGAAGAGTGGCCACTAGGGATGCTCATCAACATCAAGGCTGATCCTTACGAGCGTAGCCCTGATACTCGTGGTTGGTTCTTATGGATGAAAGAGAAGTCTTGGGTATTACCAAAGCTGCAAAAATCAGCGGCGGAATATCAGAAGTCACTCAAAGCGTTTCCACCAAGACAGAAAGCCGGTGGTATTGGTATGGCAGACAAATCAGTGGTTGCTGACTAACGCCAAATACAAGGTGTGCTGTAACAAGCGCACCTTACTATCGGACAATAATATGAAGAAACCGTTACGTCTGCTCACGGGCACCTTTTCCAGTTTTACACTCTCTATCTTTGCGCTTATCCCCTTTGCATTTTGTGTTTCCGCTCAAGAAGAACCTGCCAGTGACATGGCTGATCCAATGGCTGTTTATACGGGAGGTGAAATTATTGCGGGCAATAAAGGGCTTGGCGCTACCTTCCAGTTTGGCGTGAATCGTGGCGATTGGGGTGTGTTGGGTAAGTTGGAAGGAAAAAACAACTTTGAAAACTATCGAGCACGATTCTTCACACCCAATAAGAAAACGGGCACCGGCTTATTTGTTGATGCTGGACACGACTTCTCCAACGACGATCTAACATCGAACTACGCCTCTATTGGTGTGATGCAAGCATTCAAGTTAAGCGACAAATTTAAACTCTATAGCGCCATAACGTATGGACAAATGTGGGAGGAGAATAATAAGTTTGAGGACACGCAAATCATCAGCAGTATCAACTATCTAAAGTACGATTTTGCTGACCAATTTTATCTTCTACTCGCCCCCCAATACACCTACGGATTGGATGGTGAGAACACTCGAGATTTCTCTGCTGAAATGCAGCTGGGCTACAAGGTCGATAGTGACAACATCATCATTTTTAGTGGTGATACTGACAACAACACTTGGATCACCTTCCGTACTCGTTTTTAGTTAGGACATTAAATGATGAAAAAAAACATACTTGCGGCAGCACTGACTTGTGCTTTCATGGTTGCACTTCCGTCTCCGGTACTCGCGAGTCAATCCGTGGACGCGACGAGCGTAGCTGTGGCAACAAAAACAGCAATGGAGATAAAGACGGAAACTCTACCCGTTGAGATGGCGAGTTTAGCGTCGCTCAAAAAGGATAATCAGCTATTGGCACAACTTGCCTACGAATACGCGTACTCGATAGATGAAGCCTACAAATACTTTTACAAAACCGTCGTTGAGCAAGACTACCCTTTGAATCGATTCCAAAATATTCGAATACTTGCTGACGACACTTACACTGCGCACCCGACGATTAACAATGACACGTTACATTTGATGGGTTGGATGGACCTAGCAGCAGAGCCTGTCATCGTTACGATTCCAGACCATGATGACAATCGATACTGGTTGTTCCATACCATGAATATGCAGCACTTTACTGACTCGGCTTTTGGCTCTCCACAGCGAGGCACAAAAGGCGGCAGTTTCATGTATGCAGTTGAAGGGTGGAAAGGTGAAGTGCCTGCGAGTGTCGATCAAGTCATCTATGTCGAGCACCCGCTGGTCAAAATGATGGGTCGAATCATGGACCTTGGCGGTGACGATTCTGCAACTGCTCAAAAGTTAATGGATCAATGGAATGTTAGGACGTTGTCGGAATACTTAGGTCAGAAAGGGCCAGTTCCTATTGAGCGCGAGTATCCAGATCCTGAAGACTCTAATTGGGTCGAGCGAACCAATTTCATTCTGTCTGAAGGAACCATGAAGGCACATGACCAAAAGCTGCTTGAACTGTTTGAGTACATTGGCTTAGGAGATGTTGAATTAGGCAAAGCCAGTCATCCATTTACGGCAGAGCAGCTTAGTATGATCGAGTCTGGTCAAAAAGACGGACTGGAACGAATCATCAATGCGGGCTTTGATGATTCACGAGACGTGTTAGGCACTCGCGATGAAATGACCAAGGTTCCAAGCTTTCAGCACGCCTACGGCACCTTAATGGGCCAGTGGGGGCTGCCTGCAAAACACACTATGTACAGCGGTGACTTCTTCGATAGTGAAGGTGGTGCGCTCGACGGTAGTAAGTATGATTACACGGTGACCTTCGATGCGCCACCGCTAGAAGAGGGTGGTTTTTGGTCATACACGGCCTACAGTGGTGAAACTCGATTGATGGAGAAAAACGACTTAAACCGTCATTCCCGTGGAGACAGAACGCTAACGCCTAATGCTGATGGCAGTTACACCATTTACATGAGTAGCGATGTAAAAGGGCATGAAGATGATCCTAACTTCTTACCTATCCCCGATCACCAATGGTATTCAGTGTTACGCATGTACACGCCCGGTGAAGAGGTAAGAACAGATAAATGGAAATCGACACCATTTACTAAGGTCAAAAAATCCACGATAAAGTGATGACTTAAATCGCCTGTTTAAGGTTTTGTTTATAATCGATTAATGCCAGCTGCTATGCCGCTGGCATTTTTTATTGAGCGAAATTTGCTTCGATATAGGCGTTAAATGCTCAGAACTGTCGGATAAAATAGGGCATACTGGACTGAATATATAAACCCAAGAAAGTAACCACGCGCATGAATCCGATTTGCCTCAATGATCCTTTTTCTCTTCCTAATGGCCAAGTGATCAAAAATCGCCTGTTCAAATCGGCAATGAGTGAACAGCTAGGTGATAAACACCATAACCCTAAGCAAGGTTTAGTCACGCTCTATCAGCGTTGGGCTCAAGGAGGAATTGGCTTATCCATAACGGGTAACGTGATGGTCGATAGGGGGGCGCTTGGTGAACCTAAAAACGTTGTGTTGGATGAGCACAGTGACTTAACTGTATTTCGTGAGTGGGCGAGAGCCGGAACACAGAATGGTTCGCAGATATGGATGCAACTGAATCACCCAGGTAAGCAAATCCCTAAGTTCTTATGTGATAGCCCGGTTGCCCCTTCGGCGATCTCTTTAGAGCGCGGATTAGAAAAAGGCTTTAATACGCCACGAGCTCTGACTGAGAAGGAAATAATCGCAATCATTGATAAATTCGCGCTGAGTGCAAAGCTTTCAAAACAAGCGGGTTTTACCGGTGTGCAGATCCACGGTGCTCATGGTTATCTCGTGAGTCAGTTTTTGTCTTCAAGACACAATCAACGCCAAGACAAATGGGGTGGCTCACTCGAAAACAGACTTCGTTTTGTGCTTGAGGCTTATCGTGCGATTCGAAAAGAGGTCGGTGACGATTTCCCCGTCGGGATTAAGCTCAACAGCGCCGACTTCATGAAAGGTGGCTTCACTGAAGAAGAGTCGATGCTGGTTGTACAAACATTGAGTGATAACGGTATCGACTTGATTGAGATCTCCGGCGGCACCTATGAAAGCCCATCAATGATGGGTTCAAAGAATAAGGCTGAATCAATCAAGGCCAGCACAGTAAAGCGTGAAGCGTATTTTATGGATTACATGGTGAAGGCGAGAAAACTCGTCAGCACACCGCTGGTGGTCACGGGTGGTTTCCGAACCGCCCAAGCAATGAATGAAGCATTAAACACCTCGGCGACCGATTTTATTGGTATTGCGCGCACAATGGCGGTTGATCCTGATTTCCCTAACAAGTTAATTGAAGACCCTAGCCACGGCATGCCACTAACGGTGCCAACCACAGGAAAACCCGCTTTAGACAAGATGGCGATGGTCGGGCTAGTTTGGTATGAACATCAGATGTGGCGCATTGCCTCTGGCAAGAATGCCGACCCCAAATTAAGCGCATTAGGTGTGGTGTTAAAAACAATTCTCAGCGCTGGCTGGCACGCTTTCAAAAAGCGCAGAGCGTAAGCAGTCATGGATTGTTAAATCAGAACTTTAAGGAATTGAAGTTCTGCTTTTTTCTATGATGATTTATTGTTTAGTTTGTCTAGAGAGTAAGAAAGAGTTAAAGATCGTTAAGCGAATCAATCGTCAAATGAGCCATAATGAGAGAGATATTCGCTAAGTTAGCGTTTATCGCCAGACGGCTAAATATCTCCCTGACCAAACTTTAATGACAGGTAACTATGAAACAATTGGATCTCAATTTAATCCGCGTTTTTCTGGTTTTGCTAGAAACCCAAAATACTCGCATTGCTGGCAATAAATTGGCGCTGAGTCAGCCCGCAGTGAGTAAAGCACTAGGGCGATTGAGAGAATACTTTGATGACGAATTGTTTACTCGTGTCCATTCCGGTTTGAAGCCAACTCCACGTGCGTTAGAGCTTGGTGAACGGCTGCCAATGATCATGGAAAGCTTGGACGACGTGATTCTTGAAACCCCAAGCTTTGACCCTGCCGAGTATCAAGGCAACATCACGATTGCAATTAACGGTTTTATCTCGAACTGGCTTGGTGCGCGTTTATGCCTTGGTCTCATTCAAGAAGCGCCCAATGCTCAAGTCAATATTGTTAATTGGGGCTCTCAAACGCCTGAAAAAATTGTTGGATGGCGAGATACAAGCAGCTATCAACTTTTCTCCAATCGACACGAATAAGCAGTTTACCCATCAGATTATCGGTGAGGATGACTTTGTCGGGTTGGTTAAAACCGGCCATCCATTAGCTGGCAAAGTGATTTCACAGCAAGAGATAGATGAAGCGGAATACGCGAGTTTGGTGATACCGGGGTGGAATGATATTCAGCCTTATATCGCCAAGCATTTGTCGACAGAGCAGCTTAAAGTGAAAGCAAGAAGCTCGTATTTGCACACGCTATTAGAGGTCATTAAACAAAGTGACATGATTCTACCGTGTTCCAAGCAGCTTGCTCTTTATCTTAATGAAGAGTTCGATTATCTCTCTTTTCCTGATTATGCACCGGAAGAGCTCAAAAAAATCGTGCTGGTGGAATCTCATAACAAGAGAATGCACCCGATGAATCAATGGCTTAAGCGAAAAATTATCACTACCTCCCAAACCATCATAAAAGAAAAGCAATAAGCCTCTCAAATGAGAGGCTAGGTTATTGTTAGTAGCTGTTATTGTTAGCAGCTGTTATTGCCAGTTAATTAACACTAATCACTCGCAACTCAGTCGTTATTCCCCGCTATTGAGCAGTGACCTGTGGGAAGTTGTGCATCTCACCTGATGCTACCGCTTCATCACTAGGACGGTATGCACGAACCGCAAAGTTCCAGCCATCATCGTTTACTTCAATTACGTTATTTGCAGCGTCACAGGTTTGCCCTTTTGGCGCAAAGTGGATCGTGTAAGAACCGTCTTTATTGGGTGTTGATGTCGTTGAATCAGCACTGTTGTTGTTCGTCATCAACCAGCCTTGGCTTGAATAGGCCGTAATTGACCAATAACCGCCTTCGTCATAACGTAATGAGGGTGCTTCAAACGTGATGTTTGCACATTCTGTTTTACCTGTGCCCGCTCGTGATGTATAAACAGCATGCTCTGCCGGCATACCAGCCCAGCCCACCGCAGTACCTATCATAAACTGCTTGTTATCTGATGTTGCTGTGATGTTTGGTGTGAAGGCTTCTTCTGTCTTGATGTCATTAACTAGCTTCTCCCATTTTGCTCGGACGTTATCTCGAGAAGCATCATCCCAATCTGAAGCAGGTTCAAAAGGCTTAGCTGATTTCGCATTAATGACCGCCGCATCTTGCAGTCGATGCGCTTCATCTGCGCCAGCACTTGTTGCAGTTCGCATCAGTATGTAGATGTAGTCTGAACCTGCGATTTCTGAGTCGATGTAAATTTCTTCGCCACCATAAATGGCCATGTGGTTATCATGATTGTTATTGAAGATATGCATGATTTGGTACGCATCGCCTTTCGCCAGTTTGAATGTTGCGCCTTCTGAGACATCGACAACCGCGGTTGAATAGAGCAGGTCGGTGTTAGAGCGGATAATCATTTGGTTCTCTACCGTTACGTTCTCACGATTATGCTCAAAAACATTAACCGGTTGATGCTCTAACTGTTGAGTGAAGTAAAGGTCGCTTTCTGCACGAGCGAAGTTTTCGTCGGTTACTTCAACTGCTGCCATTGTTTGCATTGATGTGATGGTAATCAGTGTTGCTAAAATGGTCTTTTTCATATCGTTTACCTTGAGGTCGTCATTAGGAGATGACACTAATGTATCGGTTTGGTGGTGATTCTAAAAATGAATTGATGTTATTTAGATAATAACTGAAAGGAATTGAAGGGCCGGTTATTGTGAAGCTTAGAGAGAGTTGTGACTGTTTTTTGTTCGTTTGGTGAAAGTTTTTTGCACGGAGACTGGTCGTTAATTAATGAAGCGATGCTTTGTTCATTAACTAAGGCTTTATCGGCAGGTAAGGCTTTAGTTAATGACTGAGGTATTCGCGCTTTTAAGCACTATGCTTTAGTTATGACTAAAAGAGGATTAATTATGAAATGGCTTATCTTATCTGTAACGCTATTGTTTGTGGCGGGATGCCAATCGACAGGCTCTGACACATCTTCACATGATCAAATGAATCGAGTTCATTCTGGTGGGTGTAGCAGCTAATCCTTTTTTGAAAATACTTTTTAGCTGCTGTTATTATCATTTCTGTCACTGTTCTTATAAATAACTCACCTCTACAAAGCCTTGCGATTACGTGAGGCTTTCTTCTATGTAAAGCATCTTATTTTTTAGGTGGATGTTGTAAATTTGTGAATCTGAACTGTCTATATTCTAGGCTGTGTACTGGATCTCATTTGTTATTTGAGTCCCTTGCTAAGGTAAATAATGAATGTGTACTACCAATCACTTTACTCAACTTAAGAGGTTTCTATGCTAGGTGAAAATCACTCTCTTGTTCACGAATTTCCTGAAATGAAAGACAAAATTGCTGAGCTTGCTAAAACTGACGATGGCTTTGCAGAAGATATGAAGACATACGACAACCTTGATAAAGAGATTCGTAAACTAGAGCTGAAAGATTCACCCATTGATGACGGCTCGATGCACCAATTGAAACATGATCGTTCTGAGCTTAAAGATTCACTGCATGCTCGTTTAACGGGCTAGTGAGTTGGTAATTTTGCTGACTAGCTAAATGGCGAATTACAGACTTAGACAAAAACTCCTTCGGGAGTTTTTTTCGTTTTGGCTCAATCACTTCTTCACAATTCAACTGAGTTAATACGTTGTATTGTTATGTGAATGACGCATAATGAGGGTTGCTGGTACACGATTTTTAAGATTTTATTGGTAATCTCATGAATATTGAACACCTCAAATTGTTTGTTCGTTTAGCTTCCACACACAACATCAGCATGGCTGGGCAAGAGCTTGGTTTATCTCCTGCTGTTGCAAGCTCGCACATCAGTAAACTGGAAGACAATTTAGGCGTTCGCTTGGTCCACAGAACCACTCGTAAGGTCTCTTTAACCGAAGAGGGGGAAGCATTCTTACCCCATGCTGAAGAAGTGCTATCGAGTGTGGATGCTGCCAAATCGGCGGTCGGTGTGGGTTGTGATTCTCCAACCGGAACGCTGCGAGTTACCGCATCTGCGTCTTTTGGGCGTTTGCATCTTGTGCCTGCTTTACCTGGATTCTTAGAGCGCTACCCTGGGTTAAAAGTCGATCTCAGGCTATCAGACTCGATGGTGGATGTTGTTGAGGGTGGCTTTGATATCGCGATTCGTATCTCGGAGCTGAAAGACTCGACACTGATTGCCCGAAAATTGGCGACAGACAAACGTATTGTGTGTGCATCGCCTGATTACTTAATCAAATATGGTAAGCCAGCTACACCTCGAGATCTTAACGATCATCAGTGTATTAGCTTGATTGGTTTAGAAAACTGGACCTTCAGTACTGAAAGCGGGCCTAAGACGATTAAGGCATCTGGGTCGTTCAGGGCTGATAACGGAGAAGCACTGCGTGACGCAGCGTCAGGTGGTATGGGTATCACGGTGACGTCGAATTGGTGTGCCTATGAACAACTGAAAAGCGGTCAGCTGGTTCAAATATTAGAAGATTACCCATTAACCTCAGAGCCTGCGATTTGGGCGGTGTACCCAAGTACAAGGTTACTGGCACCAAAGGTGAGAGCCTTCATTGACTACTTCTCTGAATATTATGGTAATCCGCCGTATTGGGAGCAAACGTAGAGACAAACGTTGTACGAAAGCCCTGTGTTTCTAAGTTAATTTATTAGAAACACAGGGCTTTTTTATTGAGATTTGCAAATCAACTCATCATGAGTCGTCGCAATTAAGAAAGCGTTGCTTTGATAATCTCTTCAATTTTAGCGACAACTTGCTGTGATTTATCACCGTATATCGCATCTGGGTGCGGGTTCGCAAACGTGTTGTTGTCGTTATCAAAGTATTGACCGCCTGCTTGTGCAAACTCATCAGACAATGATGCGCGAACCAGAATATCAGAACCGATGCTTAGGTCGCCGCCTGCAATGCCGTAAGCGTCTTTCACCATCTTACTGCCTAGTAACGAAGCTGGGTTGACCGCAACAGAGCCTAACTCTTTTGCCATCTCGCGAGTCCACATGGTGATCGCAAGCTTGCTTTGTGCGTAAGCGTCACCATCAGAAAGCGGTTTTTTACCTTCTAGCGCTTCGATGTTCACTGCTGCTTGCGCCGCTGAAGATAGGTTCACTACTCGGCTAGATGCATCGAGCACAGGTAGCAGACGTTTAGTCAGGTGGTATGGTGAAATAGTATTCACAACAAAACGAACATCTAAACCGTCTTTAGTAATTGGGTTCGGAGTGTTGAACACACCTGCGTTGTTAATCAGTACATTAATCTTATCGTGCTCAGCAATTACTTTGTCAGCCAACGCATCCACATCAGCCAGAACAGACAAGTCTGCCACGTAACTTTGAATTTTCGCTTCATCAGAGATAGCCACGAGCTGCTGCTCTACGTCTTTGAGCTTGCTTGGGTTACGTCCATGCAATAAAACGTGGTGGCCTTGTTGAACAAGTATTTTTGCCGTTTCGAAGCCGATACCATCGGTAGAGCCTGTGAGCAGAATAACTTTTTGCATGGAATAGATTCCTTATTAAAGCGCTGACATGGTGAGCGTTTTTAAATGTGTTGTTTCGTTGAGGTAAAGAATAGCAACCTTTTATGAAGTTGATAATCAACCGGATTAATAAAACACTATTTAGTTTTTGTTGAAAATGGGGGAGTGAACAAAGCCTCAGTCCGTGCGAAGGAGACGATCAATCGAGAGATTTATCTGATCGAGTTCTTAGGCCGGAATAGCAGGCAATAAAAAAGCTTAGCGCGGGGGACGCTAAGCTTCGTTGTTAAGTATGTTCTTGAACCATGTTTAAGCTGGTGGGGTTAGCCTACTTGAGAAAAGCTTACAACCTTGCTTTGTAGCTTCTCTTTCAGGTAATCCGTCACCGCTTGCTGCTCGGATTCGCTCATATACAGGCCAAGTTTGGTTCTGCGCCACAAGATGTCTTCGTCTGTCATCGCCATCTCTTCATTGATCAAGTAATCGATCTCAACTTGATAAACGCCATGTGCCTCGCTTGAGAATTGAATGCCAAGGTCAGCTTCGCTATTTGCGCCTTCCAATAGTTTCCATGTGTAAGTACCAAATTGAGTCACGTAGCGAAGCAATAGCGCTTCAGATGCCCAAGGGTATTTAGTGTGGATCATCTTCGCAAGCTGCTCTCTGCTGCAACTAAAGTTACCACCTGGAAGCGTGTCGTTCGCTGTCCATGGTGCGCCCATGTTGGTTAGGTGTGGCTCAAGCTTCTTAAGTGCCGCTTCGCCGAGTTTACGATAAGTAGTTAACTTGCCACCGAAGATCGAAAGCAGTGGTGCTTGATCGAGCTCTGCGTCCAATTCCAATGTGTAGTCACGAGTGATCGCTTGTGGTGAATCCGATTCGTCGTCACAAAGCGGTCTTACGCCACTGTATGTCCAAACCACGTCTTCACGACCGAGCTGTTTAACAAAGTGTTGGTTAACGATATCAATCAAGTAATCCACTTCGACATCATCAATTGCGACGTTACGTGGGTCGCCTTTGTATTCAAGGTCGGTAGTGCCGATGATCGAGAACTTATCTAGGTAAGGGATCATGAACACAATACGATTGTCTTTGTTTTGCAGGATGTACGCTTGTGGTTCGTCGTGAATACGTGGCACAACAATGTGAGAGCCTTTGATCAGACGAATATTACGAGGCGAAGCTTGCTCTAATCCATCATCAAAGAACTGCTTAACCCAAGGGCCAGCTGCGTTGACCAGTGCTTTCGCTTTACGTTCAAAACGCTGGTTTGTCATCACATCAAGGATCGTCACATGCCAGATGCCGCCTTCACGGTGCGCTTTTTCAACTCGGCAGTAGTTACGAACTTCTGCGTTGTTCTCTTTTGCTGCTAATACGTTGAGCAACACCATACGCGCATCATCAACCCAGCAATCTGAGTATTCGAAGCCTGTCTTCATTTCTGGTTTCAGTAGGCCTGATTTCGCTAAGTTGACGGTCTTACTTCCAGGAAGAGTGGTGCGCTTACCCAAGTTATCGTAAAGGAATAGGCCACAGCGAATCATCCAAGCCGGGCGTAAAAATGGTCGATGTGGTAAACGGAAACGCATTGGTTGAGCAACATGAGGTGCTTTTCTTAACAAGACTTCACGTTCCGCGAGTGCTTCCGAAACCAAACGAAATTCGTAATGTTCAAGGTAGCGTAGGCCTCCGTGGATAAGCTTTGAGCTAGCAGAAGACGTCGCAGACGCGAAATCATTTGCTTCGTATAAGCCAACGTTTAGACCACGACCTGATGCATCTGCCGCGATGCCTGCACCATTGATGCCGCCACCAATCACGATCAAGTCTAAAGTGGAAGGTGTACTGTTGTTTGAATTATTTTGTTGAGCACTCATGGTTTTGACCTCTTTCTGAGCGAACGAGCATTTTAGAACATAATTGAATCCTATATGAACTTTCGTTTGCGGTCATTTATTATTTTCGTTTATGCGCGTTTTATGTGATTTGGGCATAAAAAAACCTCTGCTTATGAAAGCAGAGGTTCAAATAAGTCTAATTCGAGCATAGAAGCGACAGTGGTAGTGAGCAAGTTTTACTTTTTTAACTTTTCTATAAAGAATCGTGATTCATTTAAGAAAGTGGCTCACTGAGCACTTATGTTGAGTTATTCGCTCACAGGACGAGCGGTATCGATCACTTCTAATGGTATTGCTGAATCTTTAAGGATGTTGAGAATCTCTTCCGGTGGCTGCTTGTTGGTAAAGACCATGTGCGCTTGAGAGATATTGCCGAGCTTAACCATCGCGTTACGGCCAAACTTAGTATGGTCGACGGCTAAGAAGATGCTGCGACTGTTTTCGATGATGGCTTGTTTTACACGAACTTCGTGGTAATCAAAATCGAGCAGTGAGCCATCAAAGTCGATGCCGCTGATGCCCAAAATACCGAAATCAAGGCGGAACTGCTTCACGAAATCGAGTGTCGCTTCGCCAACTATACCGCCATCACGGTTTCTCACTTCTCCACCCGCCAGGATAACCTTGATCTCTGGGTTAGGCAGAAGGATGCTGGCAACATTGATGTTGTTGGTGACGACTCTTAGTTGTTTGTGGTTTTTGTTGAGTGCGCGTGCCACCGATTCTGGCGTGGTACCGATATCAACGAATAGGGTTGCACCATCTGGGATGTGTTTAACCAGTTCATCGGCGATCACGTCTTTTTCGTTGAAGTTAAGCGCTTTACGCGTGTTATACGAGGTGTTTTCCGAGCTTAAAGGAATGGTTGCACCACCATGATAGCGACGAATTTTGTTGCTATCGGCGAGTTCATTGAGGTCTCGTCTGATGGTTTGTGGGCTGACATCGAACTTTTCAACGAGCTCTTCGGTACTCACATATCCTTGTGTTTTTACCAGATCTACAATCTGCTGGTGTCTTGGTATCTGCTTCACTTAACTTACCACTCCCTGCGCGCAAAGGGCTCTAGCGCGTCAAAATCGAAAATATAAACTCACGCTATTGTGCTCGAATTGATGAAAAGAGAGAAGTAATGATGGTAAGGAATCATGTCTAAACCGCAAAAACGCTGCGCAAAACGCGGAATTTGAGCCTGAAACGCAAAAAAGAGCACAAAATAGTGCTCTTTTTAGTTTCGTTTGCTGAGGTTCGAACAATCTAGTCGATTAGATTACTCGAGTTTCTAGGTCAGCGGCTAATGATTAACGATTAGCTGAATAATCAGTATTACTCTTCGTCGTCATCGTGCAGTTCAGACCAAACCTGTGCACACTTGATCGCACGCTTCCAACCTTTGTAACGGCGGTTACGCTTCTCTTCGTCGTGGTGTGGCATGAAGGTGCGGTTAAGAACGGCTTTGTCTTGAAGCTCGTCAATGCTGTCCCAGAAACCAACCGCTAGGCCAGCAAGGTAAGCGGCACCAAGAGCCGTTACTTCTGTTACTTCCGGGCGGTGAACTTCAGTATCCAGCACGTCTGATTGGAATTGCATTAGGAAGTTGTTCGCTACTGCGCCGCCATCAACACGTAGTTTCGCTAGCTTGATGCCTGAATCCGCTTGCATCGCGTCTAGTACGTCACGCGTTTGGTAAGCAATGCCTTCCAGCGTTGCACGGATGATGTGGTTAGAGTTAACACCACGAGTTAGGCCGACAATCGTACCGCGAGCGTAAGCATCCCAGTATGGTGCGCCTAAACCAGTAAACGCAGGGACTACGTAAACGCCGTTTGAAGAATCTACTTTGGTTGCGAAGTACTCAGAGTCTTCTGCGCCAGCCAGTAGCTTCATTTCATCACGTAGCCATTGGATTGATGCGCCACCCATGAATACTGCACCTTCAAGTGCGTACGCAGGCTCACCTTTAGGGCCACATGCTAGCGTTGTGAGTAGACCATTCTTCGATGTTACTTTCTCTTGGCCTGTGTTCATTAGAAGGAAACAACCCGTGCCGTAAGTATTCTTAGCTTGGCCTGCTTCTACACACATTTGACCGTAAAGTGCAGCTTGTTGGTCACCCGCAATACCCGCGATTGGGATACGCGTACCGCCTTTACCACCAAGGTTCGTTTGACCGTATACCTCTGAAGAGCGTTTTACTTCTGGCATCATGACTGCTGGAATGCCCATTTCATTAAGTAGCTTCTGATCCCAGCATAGGTCATTGATGTTGAACAACATAGTACGTGACGCGTTGGTATAATCCGTAACGTGAACACGTCCTTGAGTCATCTTCCAAACTAACCACGTATCAACTGTACCGAACAGTAGTTTGCCAGCTTCTGCGTCTTCGCGAGCGCCTTCAACGTTGTCTAGAATCCATTTTACTTTGGTACCTGAGAAATACGGGTCAAGGACTAAGCCTGTATTGTCACGTACGTAGTCTTCTAGGCCACGTGCTTTAAGGTCTTCACAGATGTCTGCTGTACGGCGACACTGCCATACGATGGCGTTATAAACCGGCTTACCCGTTTCTTTGTTCCAAACAATGGTGGTTTCACGTTGGTTCGTGATACCAATGCCCGCTAGCTCGTCGCTGCGAATGCCTGCTTTAGCAAGTGCTTCAACCAATGTAGAGCTTTGAGTTGCCCAGATTTCCATTGGGTCATGCTCAACCCAACCGGCTTTAGGATAAATCTGAGTAAATTCGCGTTGAGAAGAGCTTACGATGTTTGCATCGTGGTCGAGGATTACAGCGCGAGAGCTTGTGGTGCCTTGGTCTAGGGCAACAATGTATTTTTGCTCGGTCATGGTAAGAATCCTTTTTCTTTTGTTATTTATATTTTAGTAAATGTAGGGGCGCTTAGTGATTAAGCTTGAGCTTGTTCAGCTTCTTCTTCTGTTTCACATTGGTTTGGAATTGTGCAGCCTTGGCCTTCTATTGGTAGGTAAGCACCGATAACGCGTGGGTACAACCAACCACCAAAACACGCACCCGCAATTGGAGCAAGAATTGGCACGATGAAGTAAGGAATATCACGAGCACCGCTTAGTGCGAAATCCCAACCTGCAAAGTAAGCAAAAAGTTTTGGCCCGAAGTCACGAGCAGGGTTCATTGCAAAGCCAGTCAGTGGACCTAAAGAACCACCAATTACTGCGATAAGAATACCGATCAGTAGAGGGTTCATTGCACCGCGAGATGCGCCATTGTTCTCATCACCTAACGCTAAAATGGCAAACATCAACACTGCAGTAATCACGAATTCCACAGCAAAAGCGCCGAAGAAAGAGAGTGAAGCATGTGGGTAAGTCGAGAAGATACCAGCAGTTGATAGTGCGTCTTGGCTGCTACGAACAAAGTTATGTGCGATTTCGTAGTCAGTAAATAGGTTGCTGTACAGGCTGTAAACCAATGCTGCAGAGCAGAATGCGCCAAGCAGTTGCGAAATGATGTAAGGCAGCACTTTCGCTTTATCGAAGCCATGGAACATTGCTAGTGCAATCGTTACGGCTGGGTTGATGTGCGCGCCTGAAACGCCGGCAGTACAGTAAATTGCAATCGCAACACCGAAGCCCCAGATGATGCTGATTTCCCATTGTCCGAATGTTGCACCGGTTAGTACCAGTGCAGCCACACAGCCAACGCCGAAGAATATGAGTAATCCTGTACCGATAAATTCAGCCAAGCATTGCCCAAATAAAGAAGGGTGTTTGTTTGTTGTCATGTTCGAGTCCTTGTTAGTTTTGCTTATCTAGCACGTGTATTGTGCATATATTTGCGAATTCGAAAATAAACGAACATAAAAAGTGAGCGTTTGAGCATAAAATTGTTAATCAAAGTCACTTGAAATGTTAATCCGAACACTTTTGCTCGAAAAAGATACTCGCATGAACGTCATTGCTCGAATGGATGTGTTTCGTGGTCGCTCAAACTACCTGTATGTAAATGAATGCACAACTGGTACGAGGAGTTTGTGTTTGGATTTGTGATGCTACTTCGTGAGTGGTGGATTATTAGACTTAATTAAGAAGGGCTAGGTGATGTTCTTGCCATGTAACAAGGTCGTTAACCAATGAGCTTATATGCATAAATGAATAAACTGCCAACTATGTTGTAGTTTGGCAGTTTTAATTTGGGTGTATGTTCTTGTTATACGATACGAACTTACCGCTCTAAACCAGAGCTGCCACTTTTCCTTTCGAAACCAATTGAGCTCGGATTGAGTCATACGCCCAGTTGAATGCTATCGCGTAAAGTACGAAGAAAATAACTAGGCCGATGTCCATGATCAGTACGGTTAGGAAATCGAGTTGTAGAACCCACATCAAGACAGGCAAAGTCACTGTCATTAAGCCAAGCTCAAAACCTAATCCGTGCAGAACACGTGTTTTCTTGGTTCTTTTGCTTCGGTCTGCTCCGTAAATTTTGTCGTAGCCATAGTTGTAAACGTAGTTCCACGCCATCGCTATCAATGATATTGCGAGCGCTAAGCCTGCCATTTCGCCTGCGCCGTTTCCTGTAATATAGGTTGCAAGCCCTGCCATCAAAACCAAAGCAACCAATTCAAATAGCACCATGTGCAACATGCGTTCTTTATGTGACATTTTTCTAACTCTCTTTACGATTAAATAGCCGCCGATGGGCTAATGACTTGGCTAGATAATATCTACTTAAATGATAATATAAAGATGATTAGTATCACATGTAGTGATAGTAAGTGTTGGGAGAAACCGAATGTACAACATTGAACAGCTGAAAATGTTTGTGTATGCCGTTGAATTAGGGTCATTTTCTGCCAGTGCTCGTCATTTAGGGAAGGTGCAGTCGGCGGTAAGCCAAGGCATCAGTAATCTTGAAATAGATTTTAATGTTGAGCTTTTTGATCGTTCGACTCGAAAGCCTTCACTAACCAAAGCAGGCGAGCAGTTATTTAAACAGGTGAAAGCGATCGTGCTTCAGGTTGAAGATCTGAATGTGACGGTTAGTGCGATGGGTAGCGGTGAAGAGGGGCTCATCAAAATTGCATTAGATGATTCATTACTGGTTCCGAACTTATCTAAGATCCTTAGTCAGTTCAGTCAACAATTCCCTGCTACTGAAGTTGAACTGGTTGCGTGTACCACAACAGAGGTCAATCCGCTAATTATCGAAGAGAGAGCCGACATTGGATTGATGTTTACCAACTTGGCTTTTGATGTCGGTTCTGAGCCATGCTTTATCGGTCACTTACCGTTTATTGCTGTGTGTCATCCAAGTCATGCGCTCGCAAAAACAGGTGTGGCGAAACTCACGGACTTACTCCCGCATCGTCAGTTAATGTTGAGGGGAGACAAAGGCAAGGTGATGGACCAGTTTCCGCTGATTGCCGGAAAGGTATGGTGGTCAAACAGCTTTATTGTGATCAAAGAGATGGTACTTGGCAGTGATATTGGCTGGGCATACTTACCTAGGCACCTCGTCGAAGAGGAGCTGAATAAGCAGCGTTTAGTGGAGATTAATGTCTCATTCGATCACAAAACGTGGTCGCCGCCCGTTGATCTTGTTTTGTCTAAAACACGCTCGAAAGGCCCAGCATTGCTTTGGCTTGAACAAGCATTGAAAGGCCTATTAGACGAAACGTAAGCTGGACGAGACATAAATTGGATCAAACTGAATAAAGAAAAGGCTCACCGTTTAACGTGTGAGCCTTTCTGTTCAAAGTGATACTGCTTTTGTTAGTTCTAGTTCTAGTTCTAGGTGTAGACGTAGATGCTATACGCTAGGTTTAACCGTCTGACCGTTGTAGTACTTGTCTTTCATCTTAAGCGCCACGTTCACTAGATAAATCAACACAGGTACTTCAATCAGTGGACCGATAACACCGGCAAACGCTTGGTCTGAGTTGATACCGAATACTGAGATAGCAACAGCAATCGCTAGCTCGAAGTTGTTACCTGTCGCTGTGAATGCAATTGATGCGTTCTTGTCGTATTCAATACCCATCTTCTTACCAATGAAGAAGCTGATGAAGAACATTGCTGTGAAGTAGATAGTCAGTGGAACCGCAATCAACAATACGTCCATTGGCAGTTCAACAATCATCTCGCCTTTTAGGCTGAACATTAGAACGATAGTTGCCAGTAGTGCAATCAGTGTGATTGGTGAGATGCGTGGAATGAACACATCGTTGTACCACTGCTCGCCTTTCATCGACACAAGGATCTTACGGCTTAGGAAGCCCGCTAGGAATGGGATTCCTAGGTAGATAAGAACACTGTGTGCAATATCGATCATCGAGATATCAACCATCATGCCTTCGTAACCAAATACTGGTGGAAGAACGCTGATGAACAACCACGCCATAAAGCTGTAGCTCACCACTTGGAATGCACTGTTTAGAGCAACCAATGCCGCGCCGTATTCTTTGTTACCGCCGCCGATGTCGTTCCAAACTAGCACCATCGCCACACAACGAGCTAGACCAATCAGAATCACGCCGACCATGTAACCTGGGTGGTCACCCAAGAAAGTCAGTGCCAACACAAACATCAGAATTGGGCCAACAAGCCAGTTCATGATCAAAGATAGTTTGATCGCTTTCTTATCCTTGACCACAGTGCCTAATAGGTTGTAGTTTACCTTAGCCAGAGGCGGGTACATCATTAAGATAAGGCCAATCGCAAGTGGAATGTTGGTGGTACCAACCGACATAGATTCGTTCCACTGCTCGATCTGTGGGAATAGGATGCCAAGCAGTACACCAAGACCCATGGCAATAAAGATCCACAGCGTTAAGTAGCGATCTAGAAAACCTAATTTTGGTTTCATTATATTATCTCTTTGGTTGATATCGTCAATCGTCGAAAGGCGATATTGGGAAGCAAAAAAATACGCTTAATTTATTCCGTATTCGACAAACTAAGCGCGATAAATCTATTTCAAAATAGTGTCGATAAGCGATTCAAATTGCTGAATATTATCTCGGTTAATGCGATAGCACATCTTCGGTGGTATCGATTCAGCAGTGATGAAGCCTGAAGTTTTCAAGATTCTTAGGTGCTCTGATACTGTTGATTGAGCCAAGCCTAATTCACTCACCAAGTCACTGTTCAAACAGCCGCCCGATTTTTCTAACGTTGAAAGGATACTCAATATACGAACTCTTGCCGGGTGAGCGAGCGCTTTCGCTAGAGTTGCCATTTGCTTTTCAGCTTCGACATCACCATGTCCGATTGGTAGAGCACAGCCACCAGTTGTAGAGCAAGTTTCGTTCATATTGATGTTTCGCTTTTCATAATCGTTAAAAGACGATTAATGGTAGGCCTATTTCTTTTATTGGTCAATGCGAAATTTATAAGTCGGCTTAAATTGGCATCTCAGAACAATGGTTTTAGTTAAGCTTGATATTCGATTTTTATCTGTTTTTACCTTCTTATTGCGCATAAACAAGATCTTAGATTTAAACAGAGAAATCGACCGAAAAGCATTGCATTCACTGGCTACTCTAGCGATATAATCGAAGGCAGAACCGTTACACAAGATAACGAAAAATCATAATTTACACTTTAATCTTTACTTATAGGTAAGCCCTGAAATGCCACAACAGAACATCAAATTTATCGCTGCTGATATGGACGGCACTCTTCTTAATGAACACGGAAAGTTAGACCCAGAATTCTTCAATCTTTATGAGCGACTAGAAGCTCAAGACATCATTTTTGCTGCGGCATCGGGTCGTCAGTATTACAGCCTGATGGAAACCTTTGCTCCGCTAAAAGATCGCATGATGTTCGTTGCTGAAAACGGCACATTAGTGATGCACAAAGGGCAAGAGCTCTACAGCTGCTTACTTGATACTGATGCCATCAAAGAGATCATTAAAGAAGCGCGTGCGATTGAAGGTGCACACGTTGTACTTTGTGGTAAAAAGTCTGCATACATTGAAACCAAAGATGAGCGTGCTTTAGCGGAGATCTCTAAGTACTACCATCGCCGAGAGCAAGTAGAAGACTTACTGGCGGTAGAAGACGATTTCATCAAGGTGGCTATCTGTCACTTCGACGGTTCACAAGAGAAAGTGAACCCAACTATTGATGCCAAATTCGGTGAGAACTACCAAGTGGTTGTCAGTGCAAAAATTTGGTTGGATGTGATGAACGCTGAAGCGTCAAAAGGTGCGGCGATTAAACATCTACAGAACACATTAGGTTTCACTTACGAGCAGACCATGAGCTTTGGTGACTACCTCAATGACTTGGAAATGCTAAAAGAGAGCTACCACTCTTACGCGATGGAAAACGCCCATCCTAAGCTGAAAGAGATTGCGCGTTTTGGCGCGCCAAGTAACGCTGACGCGGGTGTGTTCCAAGTACTTGAGAAGTTGCTAGCGTAACGCTCTTAAGCTCGACCCGATTTTTGTCAAAGCCAACTCGTGAACATGAGTTGGCTTTTTTGTTCGTTAATGTTGAATTTAGTTAAATTTGAACGATTGTTCAGGTTGTTGTAGTCTGAAGATAAATTGGATGCCTGCTTTTACTGCAGACATGCCTTATCAATGATCACTTGGAATGACGATGAGCAAGAAACTTCAACTCGATATTATTTCTGACGTAATGTGCCCATGGTGCGTAGTCGGCTACAAAAACTTAGAGCAAGCCATTATAGAACTTGGTTTAGCGGAGCAAATTGAACTTGAATGGCAGCCGTTTGAGTTGAATCCAGATATGCCGCAAGAAGGTGAAAACCTGCGTGACCATATCATGAGAAAATACGGCTCTAGCGCAGAAGAGAGTCAAAGTTCACGCGAACAGCTTGCGGCGCGTGGCAAAGCGGTTGGTTTCGATTTCAATTTCTATGACAGCATGAGAATGGTGAATTCACGTCACCTACATGTGCTGCTCGATTTCGCGTTGGCGCATGGCAAACAGACTGAGTTAAAGCTACGCTTCTTTACTGCTCATTTTTCAGAGCAGAAAGATTTGTCCGATCTTGAGGTTATCGCGCAAGAACTTGAAGCAGTTGGCTTAGACTCAACGAAAGCACTGAAGCGCCTAAAGAACATCGATAACTTGAAGCAAATTGAAGCGCAAGAGTTTGAATGGCAACGCATGGGAATCTCAGCGGTTCCTACCGTGGTATTCAACCGAAAGAGTGCAGTCACTGGTGCGCAGACGGTCGAAACGTACAAGCAAATCCTTCAAGAACTTATTGCTGAATCATAAGCCGATTATTGGTATCAATTAGAGTCTGAATTACATGGAATCACTGTCACTCGCTCAAGCGCAAAAACTGGTATTGCTTTCGCAAAAGCTGCCGCCTAAGAAGTTACCACCTAAAAAGCAACGCAATGGGGGCACTTTGGCGAACACGCTGTCTGCGATTGAAAACCTTGGATATGTGCAAATTGATACCATCTCTGTGATTCAGCGAGCTCACCATCATACGCTGTGGAATCGTAATCAAGACTACCAACTTAACCATCTGGATAAGCTGTTAGAGCGTCGAGAAGTGTTTGAGTATTGGTCGCACGCTGCTGCTTATCTACCTATGCGTGATTACCGCTTCAGCCTGCATCGAAAGAACGGGTTTGCGACCGGTAAGCTTAAGCATTGGTATAAAAAGGATGATGCACTGATGGCGCATGTTCTCAAACGCATTGAGAGCGAAGGGCCATTAATGGCGAAAGACTTTGAAGGGGATAGACCAAACCCCGGCGGATGGGGCGGTAAACCTGCCAAACAGGCACTAGAGACTTTGTTTATGCAAGGTGACTTAATGGTGCCGAGCCGAGTGAACTTCCATAAGGTGTATGACCTAACCGAACGAGTTTTGCCGAGTGGTATTGATACCTCAGAACCAACGGAACAAGAGTACATCGAGCATCTAATTACGCGTTATTTAGAAGCTAATGGTGTGGGAATAGCGTCGGAAATGAGCTATCTACTCAAGAACACAAAACCTCTGATTCAGACAACACTCCAGCGGATGCTTGAAGATAAGCAGTTGATCAAATTAGATATTCAAGGCTCGGATTATTATGTTTTGCCGGATGCTTTCGAACTATTGAATCAGCCTCTTTCTAGAACCAAGTTAAAGATACTGTCTCCGTTTGATAACCTGTTGATTCAACGAAAGCGAATGCAATCATTGTTCAACTTTGATTACCTTCTTGAGTGTTATGTACCTGAAGCTAAGCGTCAGTTTGGTTATTTTAGCTTACCGATTCTCTGGCAAGGTGGGCTGGTGGCACGAATGGATTGCAAGGTCGACAGGAAGAGTGGTTTGCTCAATATCCGTAACTTGGTTGTGGAAGAGCGAATTAAAAACCATGAGTCGTTGGTTCATGCTTTATGCGATGAGCTAAAACACTTCATGGTGTTCAACCAATGTGATGAGATGATCGTCCATAACACCACACCCTCTGATCTTGGTAAGCGCTTGATGAGCCATTGGCAAACAGTCTAGCGGTTTTGTTGTTAAAAAAACTCTTCGTTACTTAGAAGCCTCTTTGCTAATTCGTCAGCGCTTAGTTACTCAGAAAGAGTGGCTAACAAGAATTCGACAAAGGTTCGGTTCTTCAACGACAGTTGCTTGGTTTTGTAGAGCAAGTGAATCGGCTTAGGGAAAGGTGCCATGCCGGGCAAGATCTCCAATAGCATTCCACGCTCAATTTCTTCGGCAACTAAGATAGTCGGCTGTAACAATACGCCTACGCCTTGAAGGGCAGCATATCGCAACACATCACCATTATTCGACATCAAGCGCACACACTCTTTATTCGGTGTGGTGTGAGGGGCTTGGCTGCTGTAACTGAATCCAAGCGATGGGTGCTGCGCCAAGTCTTCTAGTACTCTGATTTCAGCATGTTGGTTTAGGTAAGCGGGCGCGGCGCAATAACACATCTCATAATCCCCTAAGTATCTGGCGACTAAACTGGAGTCAGACAGGTCACCGATTCGCACAATCAGGTCAATGTCGGATGAATAAGGGTCGACAAGGTCATTATTCAACATCAGCTCAACGTTGATGGTTGGGTGATGTGCGAGAAATTTGGCCACGATAGGGGCGAGCACCTTGTTTCCATAGGTAACTGGGCAGTTAATTTTTACCGTGCCTTGTGGTTGGTTTTCCAAGGTTTGAATCAGGTTCTCTGCATTGCTGATGTCTTCGAGAATACGTTTACATTCTCGATAATAAAGCTGCCCTGAATCGGTTAACGATTGCTTACGCGTGGTGCGGTGGATCAGTTGAGAGTTGAGGCTCGATTCAAGGTGGTGGACATGTTTACTGATCATGGTCGCCGACAAGTTGAAGTGGTTGGCGGCGCTACGAAAGCTGCCTTGCTCGACCACGTAAACGAAGACCTTCATGCTAGTTAACTTATCCATTAAACACTCTCGGTTGATAAACAATAAACAAAACGTGAGTTTATCAATTATTAGGGGTTAATTATATTAATGGCAAACCGATAATTAACTAAAATAAGAGCGTGAAATGCCTCAGACGAATGAAACCATCTTTGTTACTGCAGAAATTAAGATTAAAACCAACACTGATCGTGAGGCTGCGATTGAAGCTATCGAGCAATTTTGCCGAGACATGCAAAGTGAGCCGGGGTGCCTACAAGCAATTGCAAGCTATGATCAAAACCAAAGCGATCGCGTTGTCTTGCTTGAGCAATACGTTAACCGTGAGGCGATCAATCAGCACTTTGTGATGCCTCATACGCAAGCGTTTATTGAGCGTGATATAACGGAATTAGTACAAGCATTTGAAACGCAACGTGGACCTATCAAAACACAAGAGCAGGAGATCTAAGCCATGAAATGGGGAATCCTAGGAACCAGCTTTATCTCAGGTGTAATGGCGGATGCGATTAAAGGCGATGCTCAAAGCGAGCTGTATGCCGTCGCTGGTCGTACTGAAAAAACACTTAACGAGTTTGCAGCCCAATATCAACCAACACTAACCTTCAACAGCTATGAAGCCCTGATTGAAGATGAGTCAGTCGACATTATCTACATCGCTCTACCAAATCACGTTCACCACGAATACGTGATTAAAGCGGCTCAAAAAGGCAAAGCGATCCTGTGTGAAAAATCGTTATCGGTTGATATGGAAAAAACCGAGCAAGCTCTGCAAGCGGTGAAAGCATCTAGCGTGTTCTTCGCAGAAGGTTTGATGTACTTACACCATCCATTGATTGCCAAGCTTCATCAAGAACTGGCAACTGGTGAGATTGGTGAAGTACGCTCTATTCAAGGTTCATACATTGCTGCGATTGATCAGTTTGTGAACCCTGCGAGCAAGGGCGCGCTATACAACTTAGGTTGCTACCCAATGTCGCTGATTCACTCTGTCGCACAACACCAGTTTGGTGAAAGTGTGTTTGATGATCTGCAGATCTCAGCAATCGGCCGACGTGGCCAAGATGGCAATATCTGTGAATCATCGGCAATGATGCGTTTCAACGACCGTTTTACCGCGCAAATTCACACCGCTGAAGACTACGGTTTAAAGCATGGCTTTACGATCCTAGGTAGCAAAGGCTGTATTACACTCGACACCAACCCATGGCTACCGACCGAAGACAATACATTCACGGTTGAGATCTATGAAACATCGACACGTGAAGTGAAAGTCGAAGCGCAAGGCGATGGCTTCCATTATCAAGTGCGTAATATTCGCCAAGCAGTTGAGCAAGGTGACACACAACTTGCCGCGCCAATGGCGACTCATCAAGACTCTCGCGTAATCATGAAGTTACTGACTGATTGGGAACAAGCGGCGAGCTAAGATTTTCGTAAATTCTATATTCGGCTCATGTTTGATTGCCTTATCAGTGATCAGCATGAGACGTTTCCTCTAAATCTTCTCGCCAATTATCTCCCACAAATACTTTGCATTTGAAACAGCCACAGTGTCCAATGTCGGTTAAGACAATATTGACCGAAAAACCTTATTTTTTAAGGTGTTAAATAGGAACTTTGCTTCATGCGAAAATCAGATAAGAAGATCGAAAATCAAATCAGAGACGTGTTAACGGACGTTTGTGAAGATATGTTGAAAAGCTACGATGGTTTTCTTTGGGTGACTCATACGGTCAATTTCTCTTCATTCCCGCAAAGTTTGAAAATCGTCTGCGTATTCGATACCAATCAGGATAGAACGAACTTTTTAGAGGGGGGAGGTCAGCAGAGTGCCTCTCGGGCTATCCAACAAGCGTTCAATCAAGTTGGGATTCAACTGAAGAATATCGATAAGCATGTTAGCTACGATACACAAGAAAATTGCGACCGCGACCATCAAGGGAAGTGGTTCAATAGACTTTAAGAAGCTTTCGTAAGAGTCTTTATTGGTTCGTTAACGAAAGAACGAAAGCCTACGCGAGGTAGGCTTTGTTACTGAATTTTATTTGTTATTTAATTGCGGTGCAGAAGCTAACGTCTGAATGCTGAGTTTGTGGATCGTAGCTGTGGTAAAGCTCAAAGCAAGGGCGGTCTTCGGTTTCTATGCCGGACTCTATGACCTTACTCATCAGGTCGTCCCACGCTTTAGCGTATTGGCTTAGCTCGGTGATGGTTTGGCGCATCACTGCATATTGTCCGCCGGGAAAATCTTTTAATTCTATTCCATTTGGCACTTCAGTGTCGTCTGAAACCATCAAGCAGATGTCGGTACGGCATTTATCGTTCGGCGTGATTTCTGGATTGTCATGATAGATAAAGATGCAGCTGTTACCTGCTAATCCTTTCATTTCAGCCCACTGATAAAGACGACCGCTTGGTTCTTCATAACCCTGTCCATAGGGGCCTGTCACTCGTACATACGCTAGTTTTGACGGTTCGAATTGTTGCGTTTTCATTGTCCTACTCCATGTTGTTGGTTCGGAGTCAGTATATGAATTGCCTGCGGTTGCTGCGTTTCCATTCTTGCGCAACGTGTGTCCAATCTTGCTATTTCGCGTCAACTCAGAAAACGCTTGGTAATCTTCACAATCACGAAATGCCGTAGGAGTTACTCCAAAGTGCTGTTTGAATGCTTTGGCCAAGCTTTGCGAGGACGAGAAACCATATTCCAGAGCGATATTCAGGACAGGTTGCTTGGATTTGAAAAGATCATCAGCTGCGGATTCAAGCCTCAGTCGCCTGATGAAATCAGCAAGCGTCTCGCCTTGAACGCCTTGAACGGCTTTAAAAGTGCGATGAAAATGGTAGGGTGAAAAGTTGGCTAACGCCGCGACTTCGATTAGGTTGAGTGGCTCGTTAAAGTGTTTCTCTAAATAGCGGACAACGGGAATCAGCCGCTTATGATAGTCAACGTACATTATTTTATTTACCACTCTCTGTTGTCATCGTTCTTGTTTAGATCACCGAGACTAGCTTATCTAAGTTGAGTTTCAATAGAGGAGCCTTGAAACTGAGATTAGATGCGTTAATCCAATCATCTCGTTATGTTTCTCTATCTACTAACGCGATTATTTAACCTCAAAATTAGGTCGTGTTTGTATTGAAGCCGTCATTTTCCCCTTAAGCTGGCGGTAGTTTCAGATTGTCTTCATTCGGGCATTCGATGGCACACTTAAATGCTCGTCGAACCGGGGGGCTTAACGCTTGAACTATGAACTTTTCTAGACGATACTTTTTTCTTATATTGCTCCCTAATTTGACGCGTAATATGTTGATTTTGAATGAGGTATTTTGATTGGCAATAGTATCGATTAGGAAATTTGAATCATGAAAACTTACATTTCTGGGCTGCTCACACTCATTCCTTCATATTTAATTACCGGCTATTCTTTTGCTGTTGGTACAGCGGTTGTGCTGCCAGGGCAACATGAAGCTGGTGTTGATCTTTCGGGCTCCCCATTGTCTGCGAATGCCGTCATAGATTGGGAAATTGCGAACAGTGACCTCGTATTTGGCTCTTATGCAGATAAAACCGACAATAAGCGAGCTACGACAATTGGGTATATGTATAACCAAAAATTGGAGCTCAATTCTGGTTGGTTGGAGAACGACCTTCGTAATAACGCAGAGTTGCATGGCGTTAATTTTGAAGACTTCTTTCTCCATTTTTCTGAAGATACAGTGCTCGCAGAAGTCGATAACACCCACGGTGAAAATACTCTCTTAAGTGGAAAGTCTATGATCTTGGGCTATACAGCCAGTGAAGACCATGCTGGCTTTTGGCTGTATCAAGAGCCTCCGTGGGATGCTGATGTGTTTGAGAATTTCGAACTGGGCGGGGCTTTGTATGTCTATCATGCTGAACAGTTCGAACGTCTGACCTTTAAGTTCTCACAGTTTGCTGTCAGCGGCGAATTCTGGATTGAATACCCAACAGCTATTGACTCTCACGGAAGGGTTTCACAGTGGGAAAGGCTCGATGTAAAGAAAGACAAAACGCTCAATATGACCAGAAACCAATCGGTGATTTGGAACCTTCCGGGTAACTGGGTAAGAGCCACAACTCATGATGGCAGTGGGGTGAGTTATGGTGGCGGCCAGTATTTTGGTTCAACCTTTTTGAGAGAGGGTGGCCGTTTATACGTTGTGAGAGTTCGTTGGCAAAGTGAGAACGCTGACGACAGGCCGCGTTTAAAAGAAGTAAAACTCAAAAACAGCTTTCCAACCGTTAAGTTAACCGACGCTCCGACCACAACGCCGGATGGCAATGCTATCAGCCAATGGCGAAAAATTCGTGGCTTTGACGTGTCTGCAGACCTGAATGGCGATAACTACTTGTCGCCAAGCGAGTATCGAAATCGAACCAATAAGAAGGCAACAGCGCGTTTTCGTTGGGAATCAAGACTGGTGCCATTTGGTCGAATGTGGAGCACGAATTCATCTTGGTCGTTAACGAACGTCGCAAACGCGGATTATTTATCAGCCATTCATCGCTACTACAAGCAAAGCTGGGCAAGCCAAGGTTTGAATGGTGCATACAACGACGACACAAATAAACTCATTGGCTCGAACCAGTTCTATGTCCATTCTGGCGGACATGTTCAAGAGTTAGGAGCTGTTGCGGGTTCAAATCAAGCGTATGCTCTCTACAAGCAACAATTTTCAGCGTTTCTCAAAAATCTACCTGCTTTAGAAAGTGATGCGTCTATTGGGTTGAACATTGGTACGGCGAACTTGCTGGGTCGAAATGGGCAGTCTCATCTTAGCGAAGCCGGGTCTTTGTATCTGAGAGAGCATTACATTTTTCCGTCTACTGGATTTAGTGGTTACTCGGGGATCTCTAAATTCTGGGATAATTCTGCGCTCGCCTACAATGGACAAAGAGTTATTTTTCAGGCGACAACGCGTTACGGGCGAGTCCAGTATCTTGGAAATAGTGAAGAGAATTGGAAGAAAGACCAATACTCGACCCTAGCGATTTACCACCTCAATCGACATGCACAACACAGCTATTTTAATCAGTGGAACAATAGTTACGTCTATGGGAGTGATAACACGACTGCAGACACTTTCTGGCAAAGTGGTGTTCCTAAAAATATCGCTTATCAACCAAGTTCGTTATTAGCCGTTGATTTGGGAGAGCCGAGTCATCAGGTCCTACAGGGATTTGAGCCAATTCCTTTGATGCTATCGACAACGACACCTCAACCCGCTGACTACACCATCGTTGGTGATTCCTCGATGAAAGAAATGGTTCATGTTGATCTACCCTATGGCATGACTCACGTGCTACCGACGTTCACGTACTTTATGTATCAATCTAAAAATCAGGTGGCCGCGGGTGGCCCTGAAGATATGGTGTTAGCGAGAGAGTTCAGCAATGGTCGAGTGTTGTACCGCACGGATTTCCACGGTAAGAATTCGAGCTTTTATGAGGCAGAGAAGCTGATGATTGTATTGGACGTGCCGATGAAGCCTGTCGATGAAAACGGCAACATCGGAGAGTATGTGACTGAAATTCATATTGGCGGTTATGAAGGGCTGTTCTTGCTTTATTAGAGTCAATAGAATGAGAATAAGCTGTCAAAACGAATATTCAATTGGAACTCATCGCTATGAAAATTGTTATTGCACCAGACTCGTTTAAAGAATCTTTATCGGCGGTATCGGTGGCGGCGTGTATTGAAAAGGGCTTTCGTGAAATCTTTCCTGACGCTGACTATGTGACTTTACCTCTGGCCGATGGTGGCGAAGGTACGGTAGATGTATTGCTACAAGGTTTAGCCGGACAAAAGCGAACAAATAAAGTTCAAGGGCCATTGGGAACATTGATTAGTGCTGAATGGGCGATGTTAGAACCGTCAGTTCAGAGCTCCAAGAGAACGGCTTTGATAGAGATAGCTGCTGCGTCTGGTTTAGACTTGCTGACACCAGAACAGCGCGATCCTTTGGTTGCTTCTTCTTTTGGTACCGGACAGCTGATATTAGAAGCGATAGAGCAGGGTGCTCAAACCATTATTCTTGGATTGGGTGGCAGTGCGACCAATGATGGTGGTGCAGGCATTGTACAAGCGTTAGGTGGTAAATTGCTTGATCGTGCAGGGCAAGAGCTCAGCCGAGGTGGCGCTGTGCTAGCGGATTTGGCTTCAATTGATCTTACAGGCGTCGATTCTCGTTGCTCCGATATTGAGTTGATTGTGGCGTGCGATGTGGATAATCCATTGTGTGGTGATAACGGTGCCAGCTATATATTTGGTCCGCAAAAAGGAGCGACACCTGAACAAGTCTTAATGCTTGATAAGGCGCTTGAGAATTTTGCTCAAGTTACAGAAACGCAAGGTTATGCCGGTGGCGATGAGCCTGTTTACAAGCGCGTGGGTTATGGCGCAGCTGGTGGCACGCCGATGGGGCTTGGTTTGTTATTCAATATCCAAATTAAACCCGGCATTGAGATGGTGCTCGATGTTTTGCAAGCTGATGATCTATTGAAAGGTGCCGACTTGGTGATTACTGGCGAAGGGCAGATGGACAACCAAACTCTGCAAGGGAAAACGCCTTATGGCATTGCTAAACGAGCGAGCTTACAAGGCATTCCGATCATAGGCATTGCTGGCTCACTGGGAACAGAAGTAGAAGCACTTTATGGTGAAATGAACAGCTTGTTTGGTACGGTTCGTTCTCCTCAGTCACTTGACCAAGTTCTGCTAGAAGCCGAACTAAACCTTACCAGAACGGCGAGAAATATCGCTGCGACTCTGAAAGTAGGCCATGCGATCTTGAAATAAAGTGAGGTTTGACAATTGGTTACTTAACATCATGGTTCGATAGGTTTTATAGATAGCAACGATAAATAGAAACGATTATATTTTATACCATTAGAGGTCTATTCTATATCCATAATATTTTAGGGGCTTTTGAAAGGAAGCCAGTATAAATATCAAGGTGCACTCACTATTGCTGCACCTTTGGACCTTAAGGAATAGATCATGAGTAAAAAACTAACTACAGCTGCGGGTTGTCCTGTTGCTCATAACCAGAATGTTCAAACTGCGGGTAAGCGCGGTCCTCAACTTCTTCAAGATGTTTGGTTTTTAGAAAAGATGGCGCATTTTGACCGCGAAGTCATTCCAGAGCGTCGTATGCACGCGAAAGGTTCAGGCGCTTACGGTACATTTACTGTTACGCATGACATTACCAAATACACCAAGGCAAAACTGTTTTCTGAAATAGGCAAAAAGACCGACCTGTTTGCACGTTTTACAACGGTGGCGGGTGAGCGTGGTGCTGCCGATGCTGAGCGTGATATCCGTGGCTTTGCATTGAAGTTTTATACTGAAGAAGGTAACTGGGACATGGTGGGTAACAACACGCCAGTATTCTTCCTTCGTGATCCTCTCAAGTTCCCAGATCTAAACCATGCGGTTAAGCGTGACCCTCGCACCAACATGCGCAGTGCGAAAAACAACTGGGATTTCTGGACCTCTCTACCTGAAGCGCTTCACCAAATCACCATCGTAATGAGTGACCGTGGTATTCCTGCGACTTACCGTCATATGCATGGTTTTGGTAGCCATACATTCAGCTTTATTAATGCAGACAACGAACGTTTCTGGGTTAAGTTCCACTTCAAATCTCAGCAAGGTATTAAGAACTTGTCTGATGCAGAAGCGGCACAAGTGATCGGCGATGACCGCGAAAGTCATCAACGTGATCTGCTAGACAGCATTGATAATCAAGACTTCCCTAAATGGACACTGAAAGTTCAAGTGATGCCAGAAGCGGACGCAGCGAAAGTGCCATACAACCCGTTCGATCTGACTAAGATCTGGCCACACGCAGATTACCCATTAATTGAGGTGGGTGAGTTTGAATTGAACCGTAACCCACAAAACTTCTTCGCTGAAGTTGAGCAGTCTGCATTCAACCCGGCAAACGTGGTTCCGGGTATCAGCTTCTCACCAGACAAGATGTTACAAGGCCGTCTGTTTGCTTACGGTGATGCACAGCGCTACCGTTTGGGTGTTAACCATCAGCATATCCCAGTAAACGCACCTCGTTGCCCTGTCCACAGCTACCACCGTGATGGTGCGATGCGTGTTGATGGTAACTTTGGTAGCACACTTGGCTATGAGCCAAACAACGAAGGCCAATGGGCAGAGCAGCCAGACTTTGCAGAGCCAGCATTGAACCTAGATGGTGCTGCAGCGCATTGGGATCACCGCGAAGATGAAGATTACTTCTCGCAACCGGGTGACTTGTTCCGCCTGATGACGCCAGAGAAACAAGCGATTCTGTTTGATAACACTGCTCGTAACCTAGGCGGCGTGCCTAAAGAGATTCAGCTGCGTCACTTAAGACACTGTTACAAAGCCGACCCTGCTTACGGAGAAGGCATTGGTAAGCTACTTGAAATCGATGTAAGCGAATTTAAGTCGTAATCAATAAGTTTGATTAGTTAAATGAAAGGCCGTTGAGTGAATCACTCAACGGCCTTTTTTGATCATGCTGTGTATTAGGTGAGTCGTGTAAGTCGTACCAATTACTTGAAAATTAGCACCATTTCTATTGATAGTTTTTGCCTATCAAATTAATAAACTCATCCCATTATATTTAGTTAGGGTAACGGATTATCCTACGGCTATCAGTTTATAAAGTAGAAGAGTTTGAGATGAGTAAGAGCGCATTAATCGTTGAAGGTGGGGCAATGAGAGGCATCTTCGCAGCAGGAGTATTGGACGCTTTTATGCAAGACGATTTCCGTCCTTATGATTTTTCTATTGGCGTATCTGCGGGTGTGTCGAATTTGGTTGGTTACTTATCTCAAGCTCCGAAGCGTAGCTACAACGTGATTACTACCATGGCGACGGATAAAACGTTCTTCAATCCTGCTCGCTTTGCTAAAGGTGGCAATTTGGTCGACGTTAAGTGGTTGTGGGATGAATCTAACCATCGTTATCCACTGGATTGTGGTGAGCTGTTCTCAAGTGTTCCTTTAATTGCTGCTGTAACTAACGTCGATACTGGCAGTGCAGACTACTATCACATCAAGCCAGAAAACCTTTCTAACGTGGTTGAAGCAACAACAGCTCTACCTATCGCTTACCGTGAAACACCGTGCTTCTCTGGTGGTTGCTATACCGATGGTGGTGTAGCCGACTCTATTCCGGTTCGCGAAGCCTATCGTCGTGGTGCACGAGACATTACGGTGATTCTTTCTCACCCATTAAGCTACCGAATGAAGCCGCAGAAGTATCAGTGGATGCTGAAAAAGCTGCTAAAGAAATTCCCGAATATTGCAGAGTCGATGGCGGTGCGTGCCGAAAACTATAACCAGTCTTTGGAGTTCATTCGTAACCCTCCAAAAGATGCGACCATCAAGGTGATTGCGCCACCAGAAGCGTTTGCAGTGAAGCGTTTGACAATGGATCAAACGGTCTTGAATGCAGGTTATGAGATGGGTGTGAAAGCAGGGGAAGAGCACCTTGCCATTAGAAACGGTGTCTATGGCTTAGATACCGAAGATTGTCATTTCTGCGTTTAGAACTGTTTTTGAATGCGGGATAAACGAGAAGCCACGCTGTTCACTTAGGACTAGCGTGGCTTTCTATTTCTAGATTGAGTCTATTACTAACTCAGTCTGCTATTAACTCAAGTTGTTGTTAAACCAGTTCGTTGCCGCTGGTGTTACCTGTAAAAAAGGCATCAACACTGGTGAGCGTTGTATTGGCAATGTTGAACAGAGCATCTTTAGTCAGGAAGGCTTGGTGACCTGTGAACAATACGTTGTGACAAGCAGATAAGCGACGGAATACGTCATCCACAATCACATCGTTAGATTTGTCTTGGAAGAACAACTCTTTCTCGTTGTCGTAGACATCAAGGCCAAGCGCGCCAATCTTGCTTTGTTTCAACGCTTCGATTGCTGCGGTTGAATCCAGTAGTTCACCACGGCTGGTGTTGACGATCATCACGCCATCTTTCATTTTCTCAAATGCCGTTGCATCCAACAGGTGGTAGTTCTCTTTACTCATTGGGCAATGCAGAGAAATCACGTCAGATTCTTGGTAAAGCTCGTCGAGCTCAACGTATTTAGCGCCCAGTTCTTTTGCCAATGGGTTCGGGTATGGGTCGTAGCATAGGATGTTCATGCCTAAACCTTTCAGAATACGCATGGTTGCTAGCCCAATTTTGCCAGAGCCGATCACACCAACAGTTTTACCGTGGAAGTTAAAGCCAACCAAACCCTCAAGAGAGAAGTTCGCATCACGAGTGCGTTGGTATGCTTTGTGTAGTTTACGGTTCAAACACATCATCATGCCAACCGTGTGTTCTGCTACCGATTCTGGTGAGTAAGCCGGAACGCGAACCACTTGCAGACCAAACTCTTTGGCTGCATCTAAATCGACTTTATCAAAACCGGCACAGCGCATCGCAATCAGCTTAGTGCCGCCTTTCGCTAGAATCTCTAGCACATCTCGCGATAGGTCGTCGTTTACAAACGCACAAACGACTTCGTTGTCGTGCGCCATTTTTGCTGTTGTTGTAGTGAGGCGAAAATCGTGAAAATGGAACTCGGCGTCGAGTTCGCCTTTTGCAAGTTCAAATGATTTTTCGTCGTATGATTTTGAGCTAAAAAAAGCAATGTTGAGCATGGCTTCCTCTCTTACCTAAAATATAAATAATCCACTTATTCATTATCTGAAACGGGATTAAAACTAATAACTTTGTCCAGTGTGCTAGAGTTTTTTTCTCTTGTCTATCACCATTAGTCATTGTAATTACTATGGTTATTTGGTCTGTTGTCTTCACTTATTGAACATTAAAAATCACAGTACGAGGCAGCTTGCTTATAAGTTCATCAATATTGAATGGATCTTACTTTCGGGTGTTGAACATCTTCTTAGTCTCTTTCTCAGACCAGAAGTTAATGTTGAATTGTGCGTCGTCGCTAAGCTCTACTCGATGCCAATATTGAGGTGGACTTGTGGCAAATTGCCCAGCCAGGATCGTAATAACACTTTCCGGTTCTGTCGCGTCGGCATCGGCAAAACCATAGAAGGTGACGGTACCTTCCATTACGCAGATCTGCCCGAATACACCTTCTGCGGTGTTGTGGTGATTAAGCAATGCAGCCGGTATGTTGTCTTTGGTGAAAAATGGCGTTGAACGTTGAATTTTCCAGTGTGACGGAATACGTAAATGACTCATATAAAACCTCTTGTCTGTATTTTGAATACAAGCTTTAGCTTTGATTGAATTGGTGACCGTGATTACCAGTAGCTTTCACTGCTGAATTGGCCGGGCTTTCGGCGTAAGTGCTTCTTGAAACCTAAGTTGGTTAGTGCTTCACTTGTGTCGCGAACCATTTGCGGATTGCCACAAAGGTAGAAAAAACTGCGGGTTTGATTGAAAGTGACAGACGTGGTTTGCTCAAGGTCGCCTCCAAGTAACAAGCTTGGGATTCGTCCGCGCAAAGTTCCGGTGACTGATTCTCTAGAAATAATTGGCACATATTGTAGTTTCCCCTGAAAGTGTTCAACGAGTTGATTGATTCGATCTTGATACGTGAGGTCTTGCTCTGTTCTTACGGCATGAACCAGTACAAGGTTTTTGAACGAGGTGATTTTTTCAGATTCAGAGCCGTTTTGCTGTTGTATCTGCATGCTTTCGAGCATTGAGATAAAAGGCCCAACGGCGGTTCCGGTTGAAAGCATCCATAGATCGTCGGCGATCTCTGGAATCTCATTTAGCGTCATAAAGCCGCTTGGGTCTTTGCCTACAAATATGTCATCGCCTACCTTCAACTCATGAAGTTGAGGTGAAAGCTGCCCGTTCTGATCCTTAATAATCAAAAATTCCAGATGTTGATGACCTTGTTCGTGCTCTGGCGCATTCACCATCGAATAAGCACGTCTGACAAGCTCCTCCTCGTTGTTAAGCAAGCCAAGTTTCGTGAACTGACCTGCCTGATAGGGAGAGACGGGAGCACTGACTTGCAGCGAGAACAGTTGATCTGTCCATTGTGTTTTATGTAAGACTTTGCCAGTTACCAAACCATGAGGAATATCTGTCATATCATCACCTTTACTTAGAGAAGTTATCTCATTAAGGATACTCAACTATTTACACTTTGGAGTTGCATGTACCATGCCATTAATGAGAATGCTTATCAATACTGATCGTTTTGGTGAGGGCGATTCTAAATGATGTCAAATGGACTCTGCCTTGGTTAGTCTAAATGACCTCTTTATTGTTTTTTGATGTGGCACTTTCAGATTAAGGGGAGAGATTGATTTATGGGCACAGACCAAAATTAGTTCCGTGGTTTGACCCTTAATGTATTCACCAATAACTAAAGAGAATATTTTATAGATGAGTATAATGGCGGCTTTCGATCTCAATATAGCCGTGTTTTATGCTTGATAATCTTCGTATGGCCTTGAACGTGTTGTTCGTGACCATCAATACCGCAATGACTGCGTTTACCGTGAGCTTTTTTGGCCTCATCAAACTGATTCTTCCAATCTCTATTGTTCAAAAGTCATGTACTCGCTTAGCGAATTTCACATTTTGGTGTTGGGCTTCGCTCAATCTTTGGATGTTGAATGTGAATAACGATATCGAGTGGCAAGTTGAGGGCGGGGAAGACATCTCGACTAAGCAATGGTACTTGATGATGTCGAATCACCTCAGTTGGGCGGATATCGTGATCTTGTCTTCGATCTTGAAAGACAAGATGCCAATGACTAAGTTCTTCCTTAAGCATGAATTGCTGTACGTTCCTTTTGTTGGTTTGGCTTGTTGGGGCTTGGATATGCCTTTCATGAGACGTCACTCACGTGAGTTTTTGATTCGTAACCCTGAGCGTCGCAATGATGACTTTGATGCAATTAATAAGGCATGTACTAAGTTCAAATGGGCACCGACAACCTTGGTAAATTTTGTGGAAGGAACTCGTGCAAACCACGAGAAACTGGCGACAGCGAAAACACCTTATCGACATCTACTTAAACCGAAAACAGGTGGTGTGGCGTTTGCTCTATCGGCAATGGGCCCAATCTTGGATGGTATTGTAGATGTCACTTTGGCTTATCCAGAAAATCAGGCTTCTCCATTTGAAGACATGCTGAAGGGTAAAATGACCAAGGTGGTGGTGCGTATTAAACTGCACCCAATGGATGAGAACGTGAACGGCAATTATTTTGAAGATAAAGCGTTTAAACGTCGTTTCCACAGTTGGTTGAATAGTACGTGGAAAGAGAAAGACGACTATCTTGATACGGTTTATGGGGTTGATACGCCCTGTGAGGTTGAAACGACTGATGAACCTGATGTGGCTTATAAGAAACAAGAACAGTAAGCTCATACCAAATCGATAGCATCAAAAAAGCCGATAGTTCATTGAACTGTCGGCTTTTCTATTGATTGGGCTTTGTCTACTCAAACAGTGCAGTCAGTGCTCACTATGTTTTAAAGCGCTAAAACAAGGATGGTCAAAGAGTGAGGAAGTTAAATCGCTTGATAAGCCTCAATGATGTGCTTAACCTGACTGGTTTTGCCTTGCTTCTCTTGTCCTTGATGGATGCGCAAGTAGTGCTGCAATGTTTTGGCTTTGTATTGCTGTGATACTTGCTTCTGTTGTTCACAGTTCGGAGTCCAGATCTTGTCGCCGACGCTTGATATCTCAGTTACCGTTCGGTTATTGCCGTTTTCATCTAGATTTTTGTCGCTTTCACCTTGGTTATTGCTGACCAATAAAATCTCGTAGTAACGACTGTTCTCTTCAATTAACACTTCATCAATTAAGCCGAAATTGAGCGCTTTTAAATGGCTTCTTAGTTCGAACTGCTGATGAACCGGGCAAAGTAAAAAATCGATCGCTTTGTCTGGATGCTTGCAATGAATATCGTCGACGAGCTTTTGTGTTAGATCGCCTCCAACACCCGCAATAATGACCAGATGTCTGCCTGTGTGCTTTTCCAATGGAATCGCTGCGACATCCAAGCAGTAGACTTGCCATTGGCTGGTAACCGCTTGTTGGTCTGAATTATCTTGGGGAAAGTAACGCGTTAACTTGCCCTCCAGTTCATTCATCAGAGAAGGGACAATATCGACAAAATGAATCTGCGGTGCTTTGTGGTCAGATAATAGCTGAACACCCAAGAAGCCGTGATCACAACAACAGTCCCAAATATGTTGGTAGTCATTACTGACAAGGGAGTGGAGAGTTTGCAGTCGGTTACTTAGCTTCATAAGGCTCGTATCGTTAAAAAAGGGTATTGTTGTATCGAACGCGCATTGTAATGACTTTCCATAAAAACAAAAGCACCTAGGGGATTAATCCTAGGTGCTTTTTCGTTATCGGTATCGTACCAATCGGTGTGATACGAGCGTGTTAGCTAATGTCTACGACGCTTTGGCTACGCCTCTAATGTGACCTTCTACTCGATTCTTTCCAAGTTGTAGTGCGATAAGCTTTGCTTGTTCCGCAAGGGCTAAAGCAGAGTCTGTTTCGCCGTCTATTTGCGAAAACCCGACGCTGATACTGAGTGACAATGTGATATCCGGAGTGACTATGGTTTTCTCGGCGATGCTGACTCGACATTGTTCCAATTGGTGCTTGGCATCCTTCGCATCATTCGCTTTGAATAAAACGGCGAACTCCTTATCCCCAACTCGAGCAAGGCAAAGCCCTTTTGGCTTAGGGAAGTAAGAACGCATCGCTTCTGCGGCAAGCTTAATCATCTTGTCGCCAATCGCTTCACCGTAAGCTCGATTTACGTGGTCAAAGTTATCGATATCGAGCAGAGCTACATAGGTATCGGGTTCGCATGCGTAGTTGTCGATCGCGATGTTAAAACTACTTTTGTTGTCTAACTGAGTCATGAGATCTTTACTGCTCAATTGATGGTGGAGCAGTAAGTTAGACAACGAGACTTCGGTGTAATCTTTGATCATACGTAAAATACTTTGGCTGATCGGCAAGGGCGCATTGACGTAAATCACCGCGATTAGCTGGTTACGAGAGTGCAAAGGGATACAGTAGTGGCGTTGGAGTATTTTGAGTTTACGTGCCAATGGATCCGCGTATTTGCTGCTTCGATAAGCCATGCTTTCGGGAGAAAATCGCTCAGCAAGGGCTTTGTCAGAATGTACCGTTGATTTGTTTCCATGATAATCGATGGTACTGAATGAATGGCTCTCTGCTTGATAAAGGCAGAATTGAATGCCTTTTTGATAGGTAAAGCTATTGAATATGGCTTTTAACTCTCGTTTAAAGCTGGCGAGATCATCAACTTTATTCAGTTGAGATAACGACATGTTCAAGCGGTGAGCTAGGTAGTGTGCGCCAATCCATAATAGAAGCAGTGACCCGAGTACCACGCCAGTTAGCGTAAATTGGTGTGAGCTGGTGAGTATGTCGTGACGATCAGTGCCCGAGACGAATACCCAGTTTAAGCTGTTGTCAGCATCAAATACCGTTATTTTGAAATTATCTTGATAGTAGTATTCGTGTTGGCCGACGGTCTCACCTTGAGAGAGTTGGTGGCTGATGCCTGCATGATAGCTGATGGATTTGGAGCCAATGCGTTTCGGATCAGGATGGAAAACCAGTCGTTCGGTTGCTCTATCAACCACAAATACATAGCCACGGTCTAATGTCTTTAAGTCTCTCAGGCCTTGTGTGGTATGCAAAAGGTCAAACTCAATCCATATTTCTTTGTTCAACTTTTCCGTCGTGTGTTTGATCGCGAAAACCCAACGACCATCGGGTTTTTGATAGATAGAAGAGATGTAAAAACCTTCTACAACACTATCTATTGGATTCCACTGGATGGCATTGATCTGCTCATTAGAAAGAGGCAGGCCACGAGTTGAAATATATTGTTGGGATTGAGGCTGGTATTGAACAATATCGGAGAAGTTAGGTGTTCTCTTAAGAATATTGTCACTGATGTCCCTGAATTTTTGTTCACCGACGGGGCCTGATGTAGATAAGCTTAAACTGGTTTCCAAAAAATAGAGTTTGCCGAATGTGGCTTCGATGTTGGAATTGATGATGGAACTTGCGATACGAATATTTGATAGTGATTGTTCTTTTGCTGTCGTTTCTACTTTTTCAAGTTGAGCTGCAGCAAGATAGAGCATCCCTCCAGTTAATAAAATAATGTATGGTTTAAAAAGCCGAATTAATGTTTTAGGTAAAGCCATGATATCCAAAGACGTTATAGATTCATTTTTATAGTACGGCCATACTAAACAGTTTTCGTAATCACATCAATGCAAAATGTTCCATATAAAAAATTGAGTTTGTGACGTTCAGCGAATAAAAAAGCCAGTCATAAACATAACTGGCTTCTATGGCTTCGCGCATTCTATTAAGCTGGTTTGGCTTTTACCCTAAACCGAATCAGTCTTGTCTGGAGATGAGTTTGTTTTAGCTATTAGCTTATTTTGAGTAGGAGAATAGTGCAAAATTGCCATTGAAACGGGAGATAACAGCATTTCACCTTCGGCATGACCCGGTTTCACGTTTCGCAAGTTGGTATCACAGATGGTTACCCAGTCTTGCTGACGGTCGCTCGGTAAAGAAAATCGAGCAGGTGCGTTGGTTTGGTTGATCAGATAAATCAACTCGTCGCCATCCTTGCCGATGCCTAAATGTAAGGCTACGGAGCTTAAACGGTTCCAATCATCATGTTCCATGATTGTGCCATCAACACGGCTCCAGAATATACGGTTAGAGTTACGTTTATCGCCACTGAACGCTTTGATAAACGGCACCATGTATTGCTGACGTGCGGAGATCATCTCAGACAACCAAGCCTTGAAGTAAGTCTTACGCTCGGAATCTTCCCAGTTGAGCCAGCTGGTGACCCCGTCTTGGCAGTACGCGTTGTTGTTACCCTTTTGAGTATGAGATAACACATCGGCCGTCAAAATATGTGGAATACCGAATGCAAATAACAGGCTAGCCATGAAGTTACGCTTTTGCTTTTCGCGTGTTGCGATAACCAAAAGGTTTTCTGTGTTGCCTTCAACACCATAGTTTTCAGAGCGATTATCACCGTGTCCATCGCGGTTGCTCTCACCATTTTCTTCATTGTGCTTATGTTTATAAGAAACAAGATCTTGCATGGTGAAACCATCATGATAAGTGATGTAGTTGACGGTTAATTTGTACGGCCAGTGTGCGGCACTGTAGATGTCACGAGAGCCCATTAAGCGAGTCGCAAACTCTTTTAAGTAGCCTTGGTCGCCACGCCAGAAGCTACGAGTGATATCTCGCAGCTTATCGTTACACTCATTCCACCCCAACGGAAAATTGCCAACTTGGTAGCCATTTGGCCCGATGTCCCATGGTTCTGCAATTAACTTGGTTTCTTTCAATACCGGATCTTGGGCAACGGCTTTGAAGAAAGCAGCCTCAGGATTGTAGTTATCGCCTTCGCGCCCCAGTGTTGCTGCCAAATCAAAACGGAAGCCGTCGACTTGGAACTCACTAACCCAGTAGCGCAGTGTATCCATGACTAAGTTCAGTGCTGGTTGGTGGGTGAGGTCGACCGTATTGCCACAACCGGTGAAGTTCGCGTAATGACAGCCATGCTTAATGTAGTAGCGGCTATCCAGTGCTTTTAGGTTGAAGGTTGTACCACCTTCACCGCCTTCTGCTGTGTGGTTGTAGACGACATCAAGAATGACTTCGATACCATTGCGGTGCAGTTCTCGAATCGCGGTTTTGAGTTCACTAACGGCGTCTTTCTCTGCGTAGCGTGGGTCTGGCACCATAAACAAATATGGATTGTAACCCCAGTAATTCACTTTCCCCATATCCAATAGGTGGGGCTCATGCATACATGCAGCAATAGGTAAAAGTTGTAGAGAATTGATGTTTTGCTGTTTATAGAATGCAAGCATTTCGGGACTAACTAACCCCAAATAACGGCCTTTTGTATTGGTCGCGACTTCTGGGTGAAGTTGAGATAGGCCTTTAACATGGGTTTCGAAAAGAACGGTCTCTTCGCGGCTAATACGCGGCTTTTCGACATCTTGCCAATCGAACGTGTCATCAACTACGAGACACTTCGCCATCGAAAAGCTTTTTTCATCGGTATATGGCGTTGCGTAATCGAGCGGTTCGCTTATTGCTTTAGCGTAAGGGTCGGAAAGTAAGATCGGGCCATTATCAGTTTCAGCAATGAAACCGTATTTTTGTCCCGCTTTAATACCATCAACAAATACATATCTGATATCAGCGTATTCATTTTCCAATTTATAAGTGGTGAACTCATCGTTCTCGTCAAAAAGAGCGAGAGAAAGGGATTTACAGTCAGGGGAATAAATTGAGAAGTTACAGCCAGTGTTACCTAGCGTTGCGCCTAGTGGATAAGGGCGAGCGAGCGTTCTAGTCATTGCTTGATTTCTTGTTCGTTTATCAACATCAGTGAACTATTAGTAAAAGGCTTTGTCCCATTAAGGTCAAGCAACTTCATAGAATAAATTTTGTTGAAAAATAATTCATCGATGAAGTTCAAATTATATATTTGAAGTAGATCTCACTTATGCTGAATAATTAGATCTGTGTGCTGTCTACTCCTCCTAGATTAAGTGATCCAACCCTTTAAAATACCATTCTGTATAAACTCTACTCCCTTCTCATCCCCCTTAATTTAGTTCGGGGTGGAGGAAGTCAAACTTGTCATCCCCTCTTAATATTGGCTCCGTTGAAACGAATCAGGGGAAACCCTAAACCTCTCTATCTTACGCCCACCATTACTGCCTTTGGTTGTCGCAAGAGAGCAAAAATATAAAACCTAAAATAAATCGTCCTTAATGGAGTTAAGAATGAAAAAAGTAAGTTTGATTGCTGCTGCAGTGGCTTCTGCACTTGTCGCTGGTTCAGCGTTCGCAGAAAATGACGTTGCACTTGATGTAACAAGTGGTGACTCTGCAATGGAAGTAGAGGTGAAAAACCCTACTGACGTTATCACTGACGGCTGGGAAGTTCACGGTTACATGTCTTCTAACGTTCGTGTTGTCGACGGTAAAACAGTAGACACTGAATTCGGTAAGCCAGATTACAAAACAGCGGGTACTCACGGTAAGAGTACTAACCAAGTTGAATTTGTAATTAAGAAGCACTCTGAGTATCAAAATGGTGTGTGGGCGGACTACGTTCTTCGTACTGAATATGGTAACGGTAACTCATACGCTTATTCTTCTGAAGGCGGACAAAAGAAGAATGATGATTCTCAGTTCGAAGTAAAAGAAGCTTTCGTTGAGCTAGGTGGCATTTTAGGTGAAGACACTTCTATTTGGGGTGGTCAACGTTACCTAAACCGTGCAGCAGGTCTTTTATCTGGTGAGTTTTGGAAACAATCATCTGGTATTGGTGCAGGTATTCAAACTAAGCTTGCAGGACATACTGCTGGTATCGCTTATGTAATGGCTGATCCTGATGCAGGTTCTGCAGATTCTTACGCAATTGACTGTAAACAAGATGATGGCACTACATCGACAGATCCTAGTAAATGTAAAGTCAAGAAAGATGGTGCAAAAGAAAGACAGACACTCTCTTCTATTGACTTGTACTACTACGGCGTGGATGCGGGTATCGGCAGCCTAGACTTTGACTTTAAATATGGTCAGCAAAACATCAATGGCGGTGAGAACGAAGACGGTATCGGTGCAGCTGTAACGCTTAATACAAGTTACTATGGCCTAGACGGTTGGACTCAAAACGTAATTGCTTACGGCTCTGGCGTAATGAAAAACCGTGGTGTTAACTTCGGTGGTTGGTCTGGTGGCGGTGATAAAGAAGAATCACTATTCTTGACTTCTTACGGTGTGCTTAACATCTCTGAAAAATGGCAGTTAGGTACGGAAGCAGTGTACTTTACAGCTCTTGACCAATTGTTTGGTGCTGACGGTTTGACTCGTTACATGGTTGCTGCTCGTCCTTCTTACAAACTGAACGACAACATTCGCTTAGAAGCTACGGCTTCTTATGCACATGAAGAAGGTGATGAAGGTTACTGGAATCGCACTGGTGATGCTGTAGAGAGCGATATTCTTAACCTAGAAATTGCAACTGCATTTACAGCGAACTCTGACTACTTCGGTCGTCCACAAGTTAAGCCTTACATTAGCTACATTAAAGCTGATGATGAAGCAAGTGCTAAACAAATTGGTATCGATAACGGTAAAGACGAATTTGTATTCGGTGTACACACTGAAATTTGGTTCTAAACCGTTTAAAGTATAAGGCAGCCATTGGCTGCCTTTTTCCGTTTCCCCCAACAACAACCAATAGTGAGAGAGATTACAATGACAAATAAAAGCTCTATGTTAGCCGTGGTACTAGGTGCCTTGCTAAGCGGTTGTGCTTCCGATGCTCAGGTTCAAACTAAACTCGATGCACCCACTAATGCAGAAGTATGCTGCAGCGATTTTTCGCAGTACCCATACGCACAATTGAATGATAATGAAGATTTAAAGTTTGATATCGACTTGGGGTCACCTGTCGGTACATTTACAACAGGTAATAGCCACTTTGCAGCGTTCAAGTTCAGCGAGCGCTCAGGGGAGATGGTCGTTAAGCTATCGAGCTTGATGATCGATGATTCAGTTTTTGCTCCAGAAGCCATGCTTCTAGATGAAAACTTTAAGCCAGTGCAAACATTGAAGTTTGAAGACTTTAAGGTTCAGGCATCCGACGCTTTTACTCGCACGAGTTACATTGAGCGCTTGCGTATTGATGCGAGTAAGACACCTTATATTGTTATCTACACGCCTGCTGATGAGCTTGGCAATAAGGTGAAAGTTGATCACCCAGCAAAGGTGCGAGCAAAAGAATTTGGTGAGGTGATGCCTATGGTCACCGATCCGGTATACACCAATCAATTAGGTGGTCGTTTAGAGTTAGAAATTAAAACTTTAAAACTTCGCCCTTACCGAGCTAAACCTGCCGTAGCGCCAGTCGTTGCTGCCCCTGCCGCTATGGCAGCGACTGCAACACCTGTTGTACCGAAGAAAGCAGACACGCAGATACGTGTGCAGCAAGAGACAAAAGACTTCTATTTGTCTGCTATACAAAATGCGGTGAAGTCAGGTGATATACCGAAAGCTTTAGGTTTGTTAGATGAAGCGAAGGCGCTTAATGTTGAAGGTGCACAAGAAGCTTTTGTGCGAGCCGTCAACGCAAAATAGCTTGTTAGCTTGTTAGCTTGTTAGCTTGTTAGCTTGTTAGCTTGTTAGCTTAAGAGCTTAAGAGCTTAAGAGCTTAAGAGCTTAAGAACTTAATAACTTAATAACCTAATAACTTAGTAGGCTTAATGGCTTAGCAGCCCAGTATCTTAGTCGCTTAGATAGAGATAGAAATAAAGATAGAACGCTCCTTTAAAGGGGCGTTTTTTATATCTGAATTTATAGACACTTCAAGTTTAGAGGTCGTTATGCAATCTGAATTGATTATTATCGATGAGTTCTTTATTCCACAGTTGAATCGAACTCGAACGCTCCGCATTTACCTTCCTGCGGGGTATCACCAAGCAGAGCACGCTTATCCTGTCTTATACATGCATGATGGGCAGAATGTCTTTGATAAGTCTACAGCGACGTATGGGATGTGTTGGGACGCACAAACGACACTCGATGAGATGCAAAGGCTCGGTAAGTTATCTGGGTTAATTGTTGTCGCCATCGACAGCAGTCATGAGCTTAATGGCATGGAGCGTTATAATGAGTATTCGCCTTGGCGCGCTAACCAAGAGATAAAAGAGTTGGGTGTTGGTGATGAGCTACTTAAATTTGGTGGTCAAGGGGACGAGTATATGGCGTTTATCTGTCATACATTGAAGCCTTATATAGACCAAACATACAGAACAAAGCCGAACCGAGAGTTTACGTACCTAGCTGGCAGTTCAATGGGCGGGCTAATTAGCTTATATGGTGGCTCACTGTACCAGAATACCTTTGGCGTGCTTGGGGTTTTCTCTCCGGCGTTTTGGTTCAATAAATCCTCATACTTCGAGTATATGAAAGAGTTTAACTTTCTGTCTCCAACGAAAATATATATGGATATGGGAACGAATGAAGCTCGTGAAGAGGCAAGCGTAGATTTTGCTGACGTTTATCTGAGTGGTTCAAGGGCAATGAATACGTTACTCACTCAAAAGCCGAACGTGACGCTGTTTTATCAAGAAGGGCAAGGTCATCAACACAATGAACTGGCTTGGTCGTTGCGATTCCCGGATTTCATCGACTTTATTTTAGATAATTAAAGAAGGCCTAACTCCGTTTTGTCTTCGTAAACGGTGTATTAGGCCTGCTTTTTTATCACGTTATAGCCGTATCACTTTATACGTCTATAAAGCGATAGGCTTAGTATCAGCAAAGCTAGTCCTTGGCTGCTGACAATTTTTGCTTATTGCGCTTTTTCAACAAGTAGTCCTTGCTCATCAAACTGTTGTGTTGCCTTGCAAAGTCGGGCTTGGCAAACTGTAAATCGCGTAAGATGGCGTTATTTGGCTTTAGCTGAATCTCAAACTGCGCTTGTTTGTCGTTAACTGTGACCTGTTGTTGGTGACTGTCGATCATGATCTCCAACGATTGTGTTAATGGTGTCGAGATTACGGCAACAGACTCATGGTTTATGTCTAGCGTAAGCACCAACGTGATTTCGGGACTTACCGTATCTTCTAGATTTGACTGAATCTTGTAATGAGAAATCCCATTTTTAGATTCAAATGACAGTCGTAGCTGGTTTCCTTGACCAAAAGGCAACGAAGCCACTAATTCGCTCCAACAACTTGGGAAGTTTGGTGTTAGGTGTATCTGATTGTCCAATAAGCGTGGGCAATATCCCAAATAGTCCTGTTGCGCGTTACGAGCGTATTCTGAAACGGACCAGGCCTGAGCAAACGTCCCTGATTCTACAAGGTCGCGGTCACTATCTTGGAAAGCATCCAAATTTTCACTCATTGTCCCTCTACAGCCTTGTGTAAGGATCTGTTTTGCCAAGTTTTTGGATAGTTGGTAACTGAGATCTTGCTGCTTAAACTTATTGAGCGCCGTAATGGTAAAGCCCGCATTCCACCCCCAGATCGTCCCGTTGTGATAAGCCGCGTCCTTGTGGTACATGGCTTGATTGTCGTGATAAGGATGAAAATCGACATGCTCTTGTTGTAAGGAGCAGATCCCCCATGGGAACAATAGCGTTTCTACCGCGTTCTTGACGATGTATTGCTCTCTTTCATTCTGATTCAGCGGACTTTTCTGAGGAATTGAAATCGTCATCAACTGATTCGGACGCACGCTATAATCAGGCACATCACCTTGTGACAAATGATCGGCTAGGCGATGGTTTGTATCATCCCAAAACTTGGTGGCGAAACTCTCTTTCACTTTTCCAGCTTGGATTGCCCAGCTCTTTTCTGATTCAGAGTCGCCCACCAGAATAGCGAGTTGAATAGCGCAGTTTAAGCTTTCAAACCACAAAGCTTGGATGTCATTGGCTTTAGGGCCGCGAGGAGACCAAGGTGTCATCCCATCAATTTTTGCATCCATCCACGTATCAGGGTGGCGATGTGCCATCAGACTGTCTTTATTCGAATAATCTTCGTTCAAGCCATCTTTATTCAAGTAGTGTTTTTCGACACCCGTGATGAAACGCTTGAGAGTAGGGTAAATGGCCTTAGCGAACGCCACATCGCCAGAGTAGTTGATGTACTCAAGGGCTTCACGAATCATCCAAGGAGTACCATCGGTGGTGTTATAAATGATGTTCGTTTTACTCGTCACTCGATTCGGGATTCGTCCGTAATTTGTGGAATCTTCGTCGAGCATCTGCATGGACGCAAAGTTTTCAATGATCTCTTTTGCTTCACTAAACAGCCCATTAACCAAGCTTGTGCCCGACAAAGCGATAAAGGTGTCACGGCCCCAACAGTCCTTGAACCAAGGCAATCCAGCCCATATGCCCGTGCCGAACTCATGACTCACAAAGGTTCGGCTTGCAAGGCGCGACCACATGACCGCTCGGTTGTATTCAAGGTCGTTGGTCCACAAATAATTATTGGTTAAGAACTCATAAATCCGCTGTTGGTGAAGAACGTGTTCGTTATTTTTGAACGCTTGATTAACCAATGAGCTAGCGGTTTCACGAGTTTCAGCAAAGCCGAGGTAGACGACAAGTTCAGTTTGTTTATCTGACGTCGTGAGCATGAGTTTTGTATTGCTCTCTGAGAGCTGAACTAGGTCGCGAAGTTCAGGGTGAGCGTCTAGCGAGCTCTCTCGTGCATGTACTGCATGATTGCTTGCGATGGCGACAAACCTTGGGCAGCCGTCTGGGCAAACTTGAGGGCTGAGTTCTATGACGATGTTTGAGTCTGAGGTATGAACTTTAGAGTGAGTGGTCGGTATGTTGAGTTCTGGAATTAGGCTTAAAGCACTCGGTTTGTTTGACGACACAGTGAGTGATACAAGTCTGGAACCTTGAATCAGGCTCAACGACTCTCGGCTATGATCATAATGATGTTCAATACCATAAGGCGTCAGGCTGGCACGTTCAGCCTCTAACTTATTATTGAACTTGCCGTCGATATAGCTGGCGAAGGTTCCCAGTATCCAACCTTGGTGGTGACGATATTTGCCACCGTTTACATAGCTATAGGTTGCTCCATGATAGTAACCATCGACATTATCCCCGAACACAAACGGAAATGACTGTGTCTCTGAGATGGTGAGTTCTTGGAACAGTTGGTCATGTGGCATTGCAAATTCAGGGTGTTGCCAGTGAGGTAGCGTCTCCTCAATCTCAGCCTCAATCAGGTGAGTATCAATAGGCTCGCGTTGAGGTGTTGATAGATCATTGTATTCCCCCTTGGTTACGGTGATCGTTGGCGTCGAAGAGCCAAATTGCACCTTCAAGGAGTATTGACCAGCGACAGCGGGAGAGAGCAGTAGGTCATTGCCAATACCTTGTGTATTGATAAGCGGCATTGCTTGTTCCAATTCACAGAGAGTGGCTTCACTTTCATGCCCTGAAAGTGTCCATTGCTTGGTGCCATCTGAATCCGAAATTTTGAAGCGATAAAGGTCGGTAGATAAACATAGGTTTGCTCTGTAGGAGCCGTCTTGTTCTTTGAACAATGGGGTGTCTAACCCCCAACCATTGAACGTACCTTTTAGGTAAAGAGTAGGGATTTGCATAGCGAGTTGATTTCCAAAACAAAAAAGGCACAGCATGCGCTGTGCCAAAGGACAATAGGATATTAATATGAGGAAAGGGTTATTAATATGAGGAAAGCTTATTTGGTAATTTGTTTTGCTGCTGTGTCTAGCGCTTCTCTAACGGTTTGCTTCCCCTGCATTGCGTTATCGATAGCCGCACCTTCAGCGAACCAGTAAGCCGTCATTTGCGGAATGTTTGGCATGATTTCGCCGTTTTCAGCATTCGTCATGGTTGATTTGATGCGATCATCGCTCTCAAGAATTTTTTGGAATGATTTTAGTGTCACCGCGCCAAGAGGCTTGTCATCATTCATGGTTTTCAGAGCGTCGTCTTGGAATAGGTAGTTTTCTAAGAATTCGACAGCAAGATCAGTATTTGGACTCGCAGCATTGATACCCGCACTTAGGATCCCAACAAATGGGTTACCTTTACCGCCATTTAATGTCGGCAGTTCAGCAACGCCATAATTAACACCAAGCTTGTCTAAGTTACCCCAAGACCAAGGGCCATTAATGGTCATCGCCACATTGCCATTGGTGAACTCTGCTTCTGCGACTGAGTAATCCATATTCGGGTTAACTACCCCTTGGTTTACCATATCAACTAAGAATTGAAGGCCGCGAACACCCGCTGCATTGTTAACACCTGTGCTTTTAGCGTCATAGCCTGTTGCTGTTTTTTCAAACGCGAAGGCACCACCAGCAGAGATCATCGGCCATGTGAAGTACGCATTTTTCACATCCCACATGATGGCTTTTTTGTTTTGCTTAGCCATCTCTTTCTGAATGTCAGCAAGCTCTTCCCATGTTTTTGGTGGGTTTGGAAGTAGGTCTTTGTTGTAGATTAGAGAAGGTGCTTCGATTGCTAGAGGGTAGCCCACAACTTTACCGTTGACTGTCACCGCATCCCAACTGAAGTCGACAAGCTTTTCTTTGAATTCTTTACTTGGATTAAGTTCGTGAAGTAGCCCTGATTCTGCGTAGCCACCAAAACGGTCGTGTGCCCAGAAAATGATGTCAGGGCCGCCGCCTGTTGCTGCGTGTTGTTGGAATTTAGCTTCCAGTGAGTCTGGGTACTGAACGTTAATTTTTACACCAGTATCTTCTTCGAATTGTTTACCAATTTCAGCAAGACCGGCATAACTTTTATCGCCATTGATCCAGATTGTGATTTCACCTTCTTCCATAGCAAAAGCCGGTGCATTGAAAAGAGTAGCAAGGGTACAAATAGACAGTGTTTTCAATAGAGGTTTCATAATTTCATTCCATATTCAGAAGGTTATCCATAACGATAATCACTTCTATCAGTTCTTATTATCTGCTGAAAATAATATCGACTAATTTAGCCTTTGAGAAATAGGTAAACGCACCTTTGATATAGTAAAAAGCTATAGCAATGCCGATACAGTGCTGTTTTACAGGCGATCGCCATAGTTTTGTGAAGTGGCGCGTATAGAGAAATGTGAAGGCGGGCTCAAACTATTTTTGGGTGATGAAAGCCATCCAAAACTAAGCGCTAGGTTGCTTAGGTTAAGATGTGAAATGTTGGAGAGAATCGATGGCTTTGGGCAATAAAAAAGGCAAGGAGAACCTTGCCTTTGGTGTGTTGAATTTAACGTATGATTACAGTTTTACAGCAAATGATTCATACGGTGCCAGTTCAAGCTTGGCTGACAACTCAGTGACCGTTTGATAGTTATTGATCAGACAATCAAGCGTCTGAGTTTGGCATTGTTCAGGCATATCCAGTGTCAGGTTGTCGTTTGAGAAGTTACAAACTACAAACAGCTTTTCACCATCCAACTCACGTACGTAGGCGAAAACCTTGTCGTGTTCTTCAAAAACAGGGATGAATGAACCGTAGACAATCGCTGGGTGAGCTTTTCGTAACTCTATCAATGTCTTGTAGTGATAAAATATGGAACTTGGATCAGCCAACGCACTTTCGACGTTGATCTCTGGGTAGTTTGGATTCAGCTCAATCCAAGGTGTTCCGTCAGAGAAGCCTGCATTAGGTTGGTTGTTCCAGTGCATGGGTGTTCTAGCGTTGTCACGGCTGTTCTCGTGAATGGCGTCCATCATGTGTTCATGAGTAACACCCGATTCCGTTTTTACTTTATAGAAATTGTGCGTTTCAATATCTTTATATTGGTCCAGATTGTCAAAAGCGACATTGGTCATGCCAATCTCTTCACCTTGATAAATGTAAGGTGTACCTTTTAAGAAGTGCAAACACGTCGCCAGCATTTTTGCTGACTCAACTCGGAAGTGTTTGTCATCACCGTATTTTGAAACCAAACGTGGTAAATCGTGGTTGTTCCAAAAAAGGGAATTCCAACCACCATCGGCCAGCTCTAGCTGCCACTTGGTCAGCACATTTTTGAACTCTCGAAGATCAAGCGAAATAGGGTTCCATTTGTCACCGTTTTCCCATGTCAGGGTAATGTGCTCAAATTGGAATACCATAGAAAGTTCATTTCTACCTTGTCCGCTGTATAGCTTGGCTATTTCTGGTGTTGCGCCCCAAGTTTCTCCTACGGTTAACAAATCCTTGTTACCAAAGGTCGCCTGATTCATTTGTTGTAATAGCTTGTGCAGCCTTGGTCCGTTACCAGTGATTCCTTTATCGATCTCCTTACCAATAAGATCAATCACATCTAAGCGGAAGCCGCCGATGCCAAGGTCAATCCACCAGTTCATCATAGTATGAACTTCTTCTTGAACCTTCGGGTTTTCCCAGTTCAAATCTGGCTGACGTTTCGAGAATAGATGGAAGTAATATTGTTGTGTGAGTTCATCCCACTGCCAAGCACTTCCGCCAAAGATAGAACCTTGGTCATCCGGTGCGCTGCCATCCTGTTTTGCATCGCGCCAAATGTAATAGTCTCGATACGGATTGTCTTTTGAAGAGCGTGCTTGCTCGAACCAACGGTGCTCATCTGACGTATGGTTTACCACTAAATCCATAACAATCTTAATGTCACGTTCCTTCGCTTCATCCATCAGTCGTTTCATCTCTTCCATCGTGCCAAACTCTTCAGCAATCGCTTGGTAGTCGGAGATGTCGTAGCCGTTATCGTCCATTGGAGATTGATAAACAGGAGAGAGCCAAATGACATTAATGCCCAGTTCTTTAAGGTAATCGAGTTTGCTGATGATTCCATTTAGGTCACCGATACCGTCATTATTCGAGTCTAAAAAGCTACGCGGGTAAATTTGGTAGACCACTGCGTCATGCCACCATTTCTGTTCCATCTCAATGTCCACTTAATAAGTTAATTGACCTTACTATAGTGATTTCATCTTACACTGGGAAATAGCATTACTAATGCTCTATATAGAAAAATCCTATATCATGAGCTCTATCCATTGTACGCTGTGTTCAGTGGGTTAATTTGTTGAATTTCTAACCTCGCATTTTGTGATCGAATGCAAACTAAGAGAATCCTATGAACAAGCTATACCGATACTTTTTGATGGTTGCGCATACTGGCAGTATTAAAGGTGCCGCGGAAAAGCTGAATATTAGCCAGCCCTCCTTGACCGCTGCGATCAAGAAATTAGAGAGTGATGTTGGTGTGGCTATTTTTACTCGTAAGTCAAAAGGCGTTGAGCTTACCGAGTACGGGTTGTTGTTTCGGGAGTTCGCACAAGAACAGCAAGAAAAGCATCTGTCGTTAATGCACCGTTTTACCGACATGCAGCAGCGCCAATCCGGTAAATTGAAGCTCGGCACCGGGGAAGCTTGGTGGGAACAATTTGTTTGCAAGGCGGTTGAGGAATACAAGCAACAAGAAAAAATGGGCTCGCTACATTTGGAGTTCGGTAACAACTTGTCTTTGATGCACCATTTGGTTCAAGGCGATATCGACTTGTTTGTTGGCCATGAAATCTATGGGCTGCATGAGCGATGCAAAGTAACGTTTTACCCACTCTTTCAAGACAAAGAAGCGGTGTTTGTTCGAGCCAACCATCCGTTGCTAACGAAGAAACACTTAGACCCGAGTTTGTTAAGACGTGAGATGTTGGCGTTTCCAATACTCCAAGTGACCCCCGATCACTCTAGACATAACTCTGTACTGTCTGATCACGTAAATTCACAGCCTGGCGGGCGTGATTCTGAGGAGGTTGGGCGAGATGTCTATGACGTTGACTCTCTTTTTGCGAGCTTAGATATGTTAAGAATGTCTGATGCTGTCATGCCATACAGTCATAAAATGTGCGATTGGATGAAAGACAAAGGCTTCGAAACCTTACTGATTGATGACTCTAAGCTAGGAAACGTTGGCCTCTACGCGAAACAGGGAGCGGAAGACCTCAAGATCAAGACGTTCATTGAGATCTTACAAAAAGCCAACTTTGATTAAGCATTGCATGAAATACGAAACTCGTTTGGGTAAGCGTCCAATCTTGGTTGTGCAGGGCAGTTTAAATAAAGTCTAAATTTGAACTAGTAGTGATCGGGTAGTACAATATAGCTATTGAATGAGTGATGACATTCAACTAACTAAAGCAACAAATACAAACAGGGTGAGTGATTATGGACACAGCAAATGTAGAAACCGTCAGTTTCTTAAAAAAAAATGCGGCTAACTTGCCTTTAAGTGAACCACTAACGATCACGCAAAATGGAAAACCTACGTATGTAGTTGAGTCGTATGAAGACCATAAAAAACGTCAAGATGCCATTGCGCTAATGAAACTGGTTAGCTTTGCAAAAAATGATGTTGTTCAAGATCGTGTAACTTCGTCTAGAGATTTAAGAAGTCGATTAGCTGCCCGTAAGTAACAAAGGTAAATATGACTCATAAAGTAGAAATTCAATACACGGAAACATTTGAAAATTCGCTAAATGATTCGATTGATCACCTAACTCAATGGAATGATGAAAAATCAGTCATTGAAGGGATTGAGAGTCTTTTAGATGCCTTTGAAGAAAATGTGAGCCATAACCCTAACATGTACTCTAGATGTTCTGAGCTTGTAGGGTTGGGGGTCACTAGTATCAGAGAGTTCAAAAAATCGGGTTTTAGGCTGTTTTATGAGGTGAATAATGGCACGGTTACAGGCCTAGTCTTATTAAGGCAAAAACAAGACATATCAATGGCTCTCGTTGATTATTGCATCATACATAAATAAAGTTATAGCAGAGATTTAGCTCATGTACTTATAACCCCGTTTAGTGACTTACGGGGTGTGTTTTAATTCGAGTTAAGCGGCTGTTGTTAAAAAGCTTTATGATGTGTTCGCTTTAAAATCCAAAGGCTATCAGCCGTAATAGAAAGCCCCTCTACACCCATTCGCTTACTCTTTGGTCTGGTGACCTGTTTTCTTCGCAAACTTTTGCATCGCTTCAGCAAAGGTTGTTGCCCCACCTTTGGCTTGTACCTGTACTACCTTATACCCCAATTTTTCTAGCGCTTGGCGCTCTGCTAAAACAGCGTCATCGTCTTGCTGGCTGCCCTGTGCTGGTTGATGAAGGTAACACCCTTCTAGTTGACCATCTTCGACCAGTTGGTGGTGTTTCAGTGCATTAATATCAAAATTCATAATCAGTCTTTTCGTGTAAATGAGGAATACCTGCGGCAAAGCCCGCAAGCATCGATAATTTTCTTGTTTGTACCATAAGGCATTTTAACCATAAAAAGCGAATGGAAAAATAGTAAACCAGTGGAATGTAATCGGGAGCGGTTTATCTTAGAAATGGATGAGGTAACTGAGATCGTGCTGGAACGGTTTTGGACAAAAACGTTTTAGCAAGATTGCTAATTTAGCGAAGCATGAATTATTA
>NZ_JBGONU010000019.1:0-90610 GCF_041439295.1 Vibrio sp. 1F253
TTGAAAAGCGAAATGTCGCTTAGCTAAGTGTCCAGTCTGACTGGAGCAGATCAGTTCACGATAAATCAGCGGGTACGGACACCACAGAAACCCGTTGGTATATCAGTTCGCTAGCACTAAATGCAGAGCAAGCACTCAATGCGGTACGTAGCCATTGGCAAGTTGAAAGCATGCATTGGATGTTAGATATGAATTTTAGGGAAGATGAATCGAGAATACGTAAGAAGCAAGGTCCGCTTGCATTTAACGTGATGAGAAAAATAGCGATGGCGCTATTTAAGCGAGATAAAACTCAATCAGCCAGTATGGCGAGGAAAAAGAAAATGGCAGGGCTAGATGATGATTATCGTTCAACCCTGCTAGAGTCTGGGATTAAAATGCGCTAGCCGTGACTAATCGCATTGTCGGGATGAGATGATATGGTTATTCTACAATTCTTTTTATATAATCAACTGAGTTTCGAGATGCATACAATGAAATATGATCATAATCTTTATAAAGTAAATCGTGTTCTTTTGAAAATGCATTACACGTTCCGCTAGAGCATAAGTGAGCTATAGGATCTATTACATCAGCATTCAAACCTTGAGCTAGCGCTAAAAGTCTCGTTCTAGTATCTCTAGATCTGCTTTCAGCTTCTTTTCGCGTCAATATCATATTTGGTTTCACAGAGATCTTAAAACCATCCCTGTATAGCATAGATTGTGCATTTAACTCCTCCCCAAAGGGGTTATCAAGAATTATAATAACTTCTTTACCCATAGATTGAACCTTCGAAATATAGTTCGCTATTTTTTCGTCTATTGAATCCATTTCTGTTTTTTTCTTATAAGGTATACTTACTTCACCTTGAGTTCTATTTTTTCCATTACCACAACATCGTAACTCTTGCTTTACATATTTACTGCCATATCTGTATCCCCAATAGTATGATAGCGCTACAACCTTAATTGCAGGGTCATTAGGGAAGTCTTCTATCTTTGGCGGAAATGAAGCGCCTTGGAATGAAACAGAATTATAGACGTTAGAATCACTTAAAAAATCAAAGGAATTCCAGTATTGCTGGGTATGAGAGTCACCAACAAGAAGAGTTTTAGACTTCAAATTTTTACCGACAGAAAGCAACCCTGTTTTAGGGTCTGAGTAAGCTCGTGAAGGTGTCGGGTAGTCACTAAACCGCCAAGCCCTAGATATTTTTTCTAATCGCTCAACATCAACCGGACTATCAGCAAGAAAAGAGTATCTAGATACCAATCCCTGAGTTTCAAAAACCTTAAACCCAGAGAAGCCAACAGCAGCTAGAGTAAGCGATAAAGCAATTGCTTTTTTACCTAATGCCCCCTCTCGTCTAATAGGTTTCTCTATTAATTTGTATGTTAACCAAGCTAAAATTATGGATGCAACAATGGCTAATAATCGCGCATCTCTATGTGAATCGCCATCTTTAATTATTTCTATAAAAGATAAAATAGGCCAATGCCATAAGTATAGCGGATAGCTAATTAATCCAAACCAAATAACTATAGGATTCATCAAGACCAATTTATTAATCCAAGAGCTCGACCCTGATAAAATAATTAGTGCCGTTCCGACTATCGGCACTAAAGTCCACTGAGAGGGGAAAGGCAAGCTCTCATTGATTAAAAAAACGCCAGAAATCAATAGTGAAATACCGATAAAAGACATTATGTTAATAACCAACCTTCCATCAGGAGAGACATCCTGAGAGCGACTAATTTTAACTAGAACCGTATCACACCATTGCTGCGCTGTTAATAAGGCATCTTTTTTATACACGATTAGCCACGCAAGTATACTTCCACTTAACATCTCCCAAAACCGACTAATCGGTAAAAAGAAAGCTTCAGCTGGAGATAATTCAACTAATATAATGTTTAAATAGAATGAAATAGCAGTGATAAGCAATGTTATCGTAAACAGGTTTAATCTCGCCTTCCAAGCTAACCAAAGGATTAGAGGCCAAGCTATATAAAACTGTTCTTCAATAGCTAAACTCCATAAATGAAGCATGGGTTTGGTTTCAGATGCGCTATCAAAGTACCCACTTTCATTAACAAGAATAAAGTTTGTTACAAACGTAGCACCACTAGCAATATGTTTACCTAACTGAGCATAATCATCTGCTAATAAAGTTATTGCCCCAAAGGCCATACAAGTTGTCATTACTAAAATTAGTGCGGGGAAAATTCGCCTAACTCTACGACTAAAAAAATCTAAAAAACTCCATGTACCTTTATTTAAGCTTTCAAAAATATGGCTAGTGATTAAAAAACCACTAATAAAAAAGAATATATCAACCCCTATAAACCCCCCCTGCAACCTATGGGGAAAAGCATGGAAGATAACAACAGAAAGAACTGCGAAAGCTCTTAATCCATCGATTTCTGGTCTGTAATTGGATCTTAAATCATTCATATATAAATAGCTTAATAATTTTTAAAGTGTATATCATCGAACGGCATTATTGTACAAATCACTCAGGAGACTAAGCTACACCGTATACAATTAACTTTTAACTGGATACCCAGAGCTATTGCTGTGGCATTTGCTATGATTTCATCCGCTTGAGTGTTGTAATACCTCAACTTACCGCTCGTTGGCTTTTGCAGTCTCATATATCAAGCGTTCGTGATAACTAGATTGGACTTTCCACTCCGCTATGTTTCGACTCTTAAGAAACTTTGACAGCTTCATTTCTAGAGTGAACACGAGGTGGGATTAACTAAATATAATCTTCCTTTGCCTGAGTTTCATGGTATTGCATGCACCATCGCCTGATACTAAATTGGCTTTGGACATTATTTAACAACAATAGTGGATACCAAAGGAGCACTAACTTTCATTCAACCCAGAAAGTTAGTGTAATAATCGTAAGTATCTCCTAATGACTTCAGCATTCACACCGAGCATATCGAAAAACATCCTCTAACCCAAAAGTGATTCCCCCCATAGTTTCTCACGGCAAGATCATTATAAATTGAACTTTATGCTCAAATGACGATCAGATCACCAAATACTTTTTTTTGGTGAGCTAATGACTGCTACTTTTTTAACACATTTCGATTCGATTTCGAATAGCGATGGCGCTATTTAAGCGAGATAAAACTCAATCAGCCAGTATGGCGAGGAAAAAGAAAATGGCAGGGCTAGATGATGATTATCGTTCAACCCTGCTAGAGTCTGGGATTAAAATGCGCTAGCCGTGATTTGCCGTACCAGTGATGCTATAACTTCCTTGACTACTCTGTTCAATATGTTCGCTACCAGCACATTACTTTACGTCTACGTTCTAGATAGTCCGTACGGTTGTATGCACCGCGTATTTGGTTTTTATCAACATGAGCAAGACAAGCCTCAATAACATCATAATCAAAGCCTTGCTCATTAAACATTCTGCTGGCAATAGAGCGTAGACCGTGAGAAACAAGGCGTGAAGCAAACTCCATGTGCTTCAATTCTGCGTTAGCTATTTGGCTATGGCATAGTCCAACACCTTCTTCCGTTCTATAGGGCTCTTCTAGCACAATCCAATCTTATCCCGAAACAATCCGAAGGCCTTTGAACCCAACTTCCAGTTTTTCACCTTGTGAAGCACGCTCTATTCTCTCGCTCCACCAATTCATCATCGGCCGACGGGGTTCGAAGTAATCTGTTCTGTTATACGCTTTTCTTATCTTGTTTCCTTCTTCATGAGCAAGTGCAAATTCGATAAGGTCACTATTAAAACCTTCTACATTCAAGGTAGTACTGGCAAGCGAACGTAAACCATGTGCGGTTGTTCTTCCTTCAAAACCCATACGCTTTAGAGCCATGTTGGCAGTTTGAGGGTTACTATGATCCTTTGGCTTTCTATCTGCTGGAAAAATGAATTCTCTATGTCCGGATATAGGCTTAATTTCTTCTAGAATCTCGATCATTTGATCAGTTAAAGGAACCAGATGATCTCTTTTCATCTTCATCGTTTCAGAAGGAATAACCCATACCCTGTTTTCTAGATCAACTTCTGACCATCGAGCACGAGCAGCTTCACCGGGACGAACCATAGTGTGTAGTTGCCACATAATTAAACAGCGAGTAACAATCTTAGTATTACTCCCCTTTATGGCATTCACAAGCTCAGGTAGCTCTTCAGGGGTTAGTGCAGGGTTATGAACAACCTTCTTATTGGGGTAAAGCTTTGTAATGTCAGAGATGGGATTAAACTCGATTGCACCGGAAGCAACACCTAGTCGCATAATTTCATTTAAGATGATACATAGACGCTTTACCGTTTCGATCTTCCCTTCCCGAGCTATGGGGTCGAGAATACTCTACACTAACATAGGCTTAATCTCAGTTAAAGGAAGAGGATCGAGCTTTTTTGACAAATATCTAGTGAGCATCTGTTTACGCTTAAAGTACGTACTTTGAAGGGTATTTTTTTCTTTTAGTTCAAGCCAACGCTCAGATTGCTTAGCGAAGGTGTTTTCAATAGCTTCACGCTCTTCTATTTCTGTAGTGAGCTTATGAACTTGCGGATCTATACCTTGTGCTACAAGTGATCTGGCTTCATCTCGCTTTTTTCTCGCTTGGCTTAGAGATACTTCGGGATAACTACCGAAACTAATTTTAAAACGCTTTCTTGTTATTGGTACAAGATAAGTAAAAAACCAAGACTTACCACCTTTGGGTCTTACTCGAAGTGATAGGCCATCTCCATCATTGAGAGAGTACTCTTTATCTCTAGGCTTAATACTCTTCAGTTGAGTATCTGATAACGGGATAACCTTCTTCACCATAGTTCAGTTCCGCTCTATACGTAGGGTTACATGGGGTAACATAGAGGGTTACATAAAAGGCTGGATGTAACAAGATGAGGGAGGACGTCTATAGACGACATATTGGCTGAAAGCCTTGGTACATATAACAAAAAGGACGTCCTTAGACGTCCTTCTTCTTAAATATGGTACCGGTAGGCGGACTTGAACCGCCACGCCCGAAGGCAACGGATTTTGAATCCGTCGTGTATACCAATTTCACCATACCGGCATTATCTTGGGGCATTGCCCTGTCGATGTTTGGCATTATACGTATGCGAACTGATGTGGCAAGTATAAAAACTTGAATTCATGTGTGTTTGCCGATAATTTCGCCACTAAGTCATAAGCTGTGCGTCATGTCTCTTTTCAGGCCAAGCCTTAAACTATATTCTGACGCCTCAATTTTTAAAGAAGTAATAACACATGACATCAACAAACACTCTGCCACCAGCAGGAGTCATGCGCCGATTCGGCGCCTTGTTCTATGACGCCCTTATCGTAATCGCTATTGAAATGATGACTGCCGGCATCATTGTTGCTCTGCTGCACGCACTCATGGCTCTTGGCGTTTTTAACCATAGCGGTTATGCCGATGTTAGTGACTTCTTAACCAACCATCCGATTTGGAGCCCTGCGTATACTTTTTACTTGGTCGTCGTTTGGATTTACTTCTTTGTCTTCTTCTGGACCAGAGCAGGTCAAACTCTGGGGATGAGAGCTTGGAAGCTACGAGTTCAAAACAAAGATGGCTCTGCGATCACAATAACTCAAGCGCTAATACGTTTAGGTACATCGGGGTTTGGACTTGCAAACTTATGTGTTCCATTCGATCCTCAGAAACGTGGCTTTCACGATATCTGGGCAAAGACCGAAGTCGTTGTGTTGCCAAAAGCACAATAACGCAATTAAGCGAACTTAAAGCAAGATCAAAAAAGGAAGGCGCAATGCCTTCCTTTCTTCTATTTATAGTTTCCGCCTCAAAAGCATAATGGCAATTCCGAAGAACACCACGCTAGGGGCTATCGCACCAAAAGCAGGTGGTATTTGGTAAACCAAGCTGATTGGCCCAAAGAACTCGCTGGATATATAGAAAGTAAAACCAGCAATCACACCAGAGAGAATCCTTGCTCCCATGGTCACGCTACGTAAAGGACCAAAGATAAACGACAATGCCATCAACATCATGACCGCTATCGAAATAGGTTGAGTTATCTTTCGCCACAATGCTAGCTCATAACGTGCTGCATCTTGTTCTGATGCTTTGAGATAAGAAACATAGTCATACAGCCCACTTAACGACAGCTCCTCCGGTTTCACCGTCACTATCGCGAGTTTGTCTGGAGCTAACGATGTTTCCCAAGAAAAAGTCGGTAAACTCTCTTTAGTGACCTGAATATCATTCTCAAAAGAGGTGACCTCAACATCGCTCATTGTCCAAACGTTGTTTCCAACGTAATCGACTTCTTTTGAATATATGGCCGTTTTCAGAGCCTTGTTCTCATCATAGCGCCACATGTTCAAACCATAGAGCTTATCATCGTCTATTTTAACAATGAAAATGAAGTCGTTGGCATCTCGAGCCCAAACACCGCTTTGAGTAGAAATAATACTACCACCAGCAACCGAGATGGTTCTTAAGTCACGAGCCATCTTCTGCGCTTGCGGAGCTCCCCACTGCCCAAGCAATGTCACTATCACCATTAACGGAATCGCAGTCTTAAGTACCGATAAACCAATATCTAACTTAGAGAAACCCGCGGCTTGCATAACCACAAGCTCAGAACTCGCAGCAAGCATACCAAGCCCAATCAATGCACCAAGCAATGCCGCCATTGGGAAGAACATTTCGATATCACGAGGAATACTCAATAAAACGAAATACAACGCTTGTAATAGATCGTATGTACCACGACCTACCTTCCGCAATTGCTCAACGTACTTGATAATTCCAGAGAGACCGACAAACGTCACCAATACCAGTGACGTGGTCGCGATGATGGTTCTGCCTATATATAAATCGAGAATCTTAAACACGGCTTAAGCCAACCTCTTATTCTTGAATTTTTCTTTCAAACGCCTAACAGGCACACTATCCATAAAGTTGGCACCAATCGCGACAAACAATAATAATGCATTGATTGGCCACATGCCTATTGCAGCAGGAATGTCCCCTTCTTCAATTGAAGATTTGGTTGCACTGATTGCCAAGAAGTAAGTCAAATAAATCAGGATTGCCGGACCTATTTTTGCAAAACGACCTTGTCGTGGATTAACTGCTGACAGCGGTACAACGAGCATAGTCAACAATGGGATACACAACACCAGTGACATGCGCCACTGCAATTCAGCCTTGGCACGATTATCTTGATTTCCAATAAGATCAATAGTTGGAATCGCTTCCCACTCTCGACCTTTCTTCTCTACTTCACGCTGACCAATTAAGCCTTCATACTCTTCAAAGTGCGTCACTCTATAATCAAGGCGAGAAGGCACTCCTTCATGACGAGTACCATCGTACATCACAATAACTTGGCGGCCATCGCTCAATTCTTTTACGTCTCCCGACTTAGAGAACATCACACTAGGAAGCACTGAGTCACGAGGTCGCATTTGAGAAACGAACACATTGTCTAATTGATTACCATCGATACCCTCTATAAACACAACTGAAGAACCATCGGGAGTCCTTGCAAATTTGCCTTTGGGTAGTAAATCGACGCTGTTCTCTGCAGCTACTTCCTCATACATTTGTTCTACTTTATCTTGTGACCACGGAGACAGCCAAAAGGAGTTAAAAGCAGCGACAGTTGCGGTAATCAACGCCAGATAAAGTGCTGATTGGATGAGGAATTTATTGCCAATACCCGTAGCATTCATCACCACAATCTCACTTTCGGCATAAAGGCGGCCAAAAGTCAGCAAAATGCCAATATAGATACTAAGTGGAAGCATCAAGAGCCCCATCGCTGGCATATTTAGACCCACGATCGATAATACAAGGCTTGCTGGAATATCACCATCAGAGGCGTCGGCTAAAACACTGATGAACTTTTGGCTGAGAAACACGAGAAAGAGAACAAAAAATATCGCAAATTGGCTCTTGATTGTCTCTCGGATCAAATATCTAACAATAATCACGCTCAAATTACCTATACAAAACTTGTTTTTTTGATTGAATCACTATAATTTCCCGTTGAACCTTTTATTTTTTAAATTTTTAGCTAAGTGTTAACGTTCTTCTTTAAGGTCAGTTCCATTATAGGATCCAACAAGTAAGAACCCATTATCCAACATTTAGTTCGATTTGTCTTCAGGATGTAGGAGTACGCATGGAGTTCAGTGTAAAAAGTGGCAGCCCAGAGAAACAGCGCAGCGCATGTATCGTTGTCGGTGTATTCGAACCGCGCCGCCTTTCTCCAGTAGCCGAGCAGTTAGATAAGATTAGCGATGGCTATATTAGTTCACTGCTTCGTCGCGGTGATCTAGAGGGTAAACCTGGCCAGATGCTACTACTGCATCAAGTACCTGGTGTACTTTCAGAACGTGTTCTGCTTGTAGGCTGCGGTAAAGAACGTGAGCTAGGCGAGCGTCAATATAAAGAAATTATCCAAAAAACCATCAGCACACTAAACGAAACGGGTTCTATGGAAGCAGTATGTTTCCTGACTGAACTGCACGTTAAAGGTCGTGATACTTACTGGAAAGTTCGCCAAGCAGTAGAAGCGACTAAAGATGGCCTTTACACTTTTGATCAATTCAAGAGTAATAAACCAGAGACTCGTCGTCCACTACGTAAACTGGTATTCAACGTACCAACTCGTCGTGAATTGAGCCTTGGTGAGAAAGCAATCTCTCACGGTCTTGCGATAGCTTCAGGTGTGAAAGCGTCTAAAGATCTAGGCAACATGCCACCTAACATCGCAAATCCTGCTTACCTTGCTTCTCAAGCTCGTCGCTTGGCCGATGATTACGAGACAGTGAAAACTAAGATCATTGGCGAAGAAGAGATGGAAAAGCTGGGTATGACTTCATACTTAGCGGTAGGCCGTGGTTCTAAGAACGAATCTATGATGTCTATCATGGAATATAAAGGTGCTGCTGACCCAGATGCAAAACCGATTGTTCTAGTCGGTAAAGGTCTTACTTTCGATTCAGGCGGTATTTCGCTTAAGCCTGGTGAAGGTATGGATGAGATGAAGTACGACATGTGTGGTGCGGCTTCTGTATTCGGTACAATGAAGGCACTAGCTAAACTGAACCTACCGATTAATGTAGTTGGTATCCTAGCAGGTTGTGAAAACATGCCAGGCAGCAATGCTTACCGCCCAGGTGATATCCTAACGACCATGTCAGGCCAAACAGTTGAAGTGTTAAACACGGATGCTGAAGGTCGCTTGGTTCTATGTGATGCGCTTACTTACGTTGAACGCTTTGAACCAGACTGTGTTGTCGATGTAGCAACACTCACCGGCGCGTGTGTGATGGCGTTAGGTCACCACATCAGTGCTGTACTGTCTAATCACAACCCACTATCTCACGAGTTAGTGAATGCTTCTGAGCAAGCAAGTGACAGAGCATGGCGCATGCCAATGGCCGATGAATACCATGAGCAACTAACGAGTCCATTTGCAGATATGGCAAATATCGGTGGCCGACCTGCTGGTACAATCACAGCAGCATGTTTCTTATCTAAATTTGCTAAAAAGTACCACTGGGCACACATTGACAGTGCCGGCACAGCTTGGAAGTCAGGCGCAGCGAAAGGCTCGACAGGTCGTCCTGTCTCAATGCTTGTCCAATTCTTATTGAACCGCAGCGGCCATGAGACTGAAGAGCAATCTTCAAAATAATAGAAAGGGCCTACGGGCCCTTTTTTAATAAGCGTTATTTGCTAGCTCCTGTTGACCAAGTATGATTGGTTTCCACGATTCCAAGTTCGAGTATTCAGTATGCAGACTGCCACATTTTACATTGTGTCTTCAGACAGCCCACAAGCCGGCGAAGAGGGTTTTGCTCACTACGTGTTGTTTCTTGCTCAGCATTTTGCAAAACAAGGCGCTAAACTTTATCTCAACTGTAACGATAAAGTTCATGCTGAGCGTATCGCTGAAGTTTTTTGGCAGGTAGAGCCTACTGAATTTATCGCGCACAACTTGGTTGGCGAAGGTCCAAAATATTCAACGAATATTGAGATAGGCCATCAAGGTGTCAAACCTAATTGGAACCGCCAATTGGTAATAAATCTGGCCGATAATCATACAACCTTTGCGAACGCCTTTGCTCAGGTGATAGACTTCGTTCCTTGCGAAGAAAAAGCTAAGCAACTCGCTCGAGAAAGGTATAAAATTTACCGTCAGGCTGGATATCAGCTACAAACTATCGAGATTCAACATCCATAGTCAAACCTCATAGTTAAAGCTATCTTTGGATTTAGATTCAAGAAGCTTCACTTATGAAGTTTGACCACGATTAACCATTCACAGTATCCGTTATAAGAGCACTATGGAAAAGACATACAACCCAACATCAATCGAACAAGCTCTGTATAAGACTTGGGAAGAGAAAGGCTACTTTAAGCCACACGGTGACACATCAAAAGAAGCTTACAGCATCATGATCCCGCCACCGAACGTCACTGGTAGCCTACACATGGGTCACGCGTTCCAAGATACGATCATGGATACACTTATCCGTGCTCAACGTATGAAAGGCAAAAACACGCTTTGGCAAGTGGGTACTGATCACGCTGGTATCGCAACTCAAATGGTTGTTGAGCGTAAGATCGCTGCTGAAGAAGGCAAAACAAAACACGACTACGGCCGTGAAGCTTTCATCGACAAGATCTGGGAATGGAAAGGCGAATCAGGTGGCACGATCACTCAACAACTTCGTCGTCTTGGTGCATCTGTAGATTGGGATCGTGAGCGATTCACTATGGATGACGGCCTATCGGCTGCGACTCAAGAAGTGTTTGTTCGCCTATACGAAGAAGACCTAATCTATCGTGGTAAGCGTCTAGTAAACTGGGATCCTAAACTGCACACTGCAATTTCTGATCTTGAAGTTGAAAACAAAGACAAAAAAGGTTTCATGTGGCACTTCCGCTACCCACTAGCGAATGGTGTTAAAACCGCTGATGGCAAAGACTACATTGTCGTAGCGACTACACGTCCTGAAACCATGCTTGGTGATACAGGCGTTGCAGTTAACCCTGAAGATCCTCGCTACAAAGATCTTATCGGCAAAGAAATCCTGCTTCCTATCGTAAATCGTCTTATCCCTATCGTAGGTGATGAGCACGCTGACATGGATAAAGGCACGGGTTGTGTGAAAATCACGCCAGCTCATGACTTTAACGATTACGAAGTGGGCAAGCGCCATAGCCTACCAATGATCAACATCCTAACGTTCAACGGTGATATCCGTGACGCGGCAGAAATCTTCACAACGAACGGTGAAGAAAGCGATGTGTACTCAACAGATCTTCCAGCTAAATACCAAGGTATGGAGCGTTTTGCCGCTCGTCGTGCAACGGTTGCTGAATTTGAAGAGCTAGGCCTACTTGAAGAAATCAAAGATCACGACCTAACCGTTCCTTACGGTGACCGTGGTGGTGTGGTTATCGAACCAATGCTGACGGACCAATGGTACGTGCGCACAGCGCCTCTTGCTGCTCCTGCTGTTAAAGCCGTTGAAGATGGTGAGATCCAATTTGTACCTAAACAGTACGAAAACATGTACTTCGCGTGGATGCGTGACGTGCAAGACTGGTGTATCTCTCGTCAACTTTGGTGGGGCCACCGTATCCCAGCATGGTACGACAACGATGGTAAAGTTTACGTAGGTCGCACTGAAGAAGAAGTTCGTGAAAATAACAACCTTTCACCGGTAATCGTTCTTAAGCAAGACAACGACGTTCTTGATACATGGTTCTCTTCTGCACTTTGGACGTTCGGCACACAAGGCTGGCCTGAAGATACTGAAGCAATGAAAACATTCCACCCATCAGAAGTACTAGTATCTGGTTTTGATATTATCTTCTTCTGGGTTGCTCGTATGATCATGATGACCATGCACTTCGTGAAAGACGAAGACGGCAAGGCTCAAGTACCTTTCAAAACAGTTTACATGACGGGCCTTATCCGTGATGAAAACGGCGACAAGATGTCTAAATCGAAAGGTAACGTACTTGACCCTATCGATATGATTGACGGCATCGGCCTTGAAGAGCTAGTAGAAAAGCGTTGTGGCAACATGATGCAACCTAAACTGGCTGCTAAGATCGAAAAAGCAACACGTAAGACTTTCGAAGATGGTATCGAACCATACGGTACTGATGCACTGCGTTTCACTCTTGCTGCTATGGCTTCAACTGGCCGTGACATCAACTGGGACATGAAGCGTCTTGAAGGTTACCGTAACTTCTGTAACAAGCTATGGAACGCAAGCCGTTACGTACTGATGAACACAGAAGAGCACGATTGTGGCATGTCACTGTCTGTTGAAGACCGTGCAAACATGGAATTCTCTCTAGCAGACAAGTGGATTGAATCTCAGTTTGAAGTTGCAGCGAAAGAATTTAACGCTCATCTAGACAACTACCGTCTAGACATGGCAGCAAACACGCTTTACGAATTCATCTGGAACCAATTCTGTGACTGGTACCTAGAGCTAACTAAACCTGTTCTTTGGAAGGGTACTGAAGCTCAACAACAAGCGACTCGTTACACGCTTATCACGGTTCTAGAGAAGACTCTGCGTCTTGCTCACCCTGTTCTTCCTTACATCACTGAATCTATCTGGCAAAGCGTTATTCCGCTGATCGACGGCGTTGAAGGCCCTGATGCAGAAGAAAGAACTATCATGACTCAAGCGCTTCCTCAGTTTAATGAAGCTAACTTCAATGCTGAGATCGTTGACGACATCGAATGGGTTAAAACTTTCATCACAGCTATCCGTAACCTACGTGCGGAATACGACATTGCACCAAGCCAAGGCTTAGAAGTAATGATCAAAGTCGCTGATGAGAAAGATGCAGCTCGTATCGAAGCAAATAAGATCGTTCTTACTTCTCTAGCTAAGCTAGACGATATTAAAGTTCTAGCGGACGGCGAAGCGACTCCAGCTTGTGCAACTAAACTTGTTGGCAAATCTGAGCTGATGATCCCAATGGCGGGTCTTATCGACAAAGATGCTGAGCTTGCTCGTCTAGATAAAGAAGTAGCGAAGACTCACGGTGAGATTAAGCGTATCGAAGGTAAGCTAGGTAACGAAGGTTTTGTTGCTAAAGCACCAGAAGCGGTTATCGCGAAAGAGCGTGAAAAGCTTGAAGGCTACCAAGAAACTCTTGTTAAGCTTGAAGAGCAAAAAGCGACCATCGCTGCGCTTTAAAGCTGAGTGAACGAGAAGACTTCGAACTTCTCGCTCTAAATAGAAAGGTTGGTCTTCGTGACCAACCTTTTTTTATGCCTCTCACTCCAAGTCTTATCGTCAGTCACTTATTTATTGATAGGTTTCATCTATCAAATTAATCTCTCCTTCCCATTAGATTTAATGATAATAATTCTCAATAATAGTTCTATCGAAACAACACAACGACTGAGTAATTATCATGAAAAAGACACTAACCTTTGCTGCATTACATTTTACTATCGCATTTAGTGTCGCTTACGTACTAACTGGCGACATCTTAATTGGTAGCTTAATCGCTATGATTGAGCCTTCTGTGAATACCGTCGCCTTCTATTTTCATGAAAAGGCGTGGGCTCAAGTTCCAGCGCTTAAAGCTCGTCAGTGGATGACAAAGTTAAAAACAGCAAGCTTCGCTACTATCCACTTTAGTGTTGCCTTTACCGTTGTCTACTTATTGACTGGCGATGCCTTTGTTGGTGGTGTGATGGCAACGTTAGAACCTGCTTTGAACACCGTGGCTTACTACTTCCATGAGAAAGTTTGGTTACGAAAAGCGGAAAGCCAAGCAGCACAACCACTGTTTTGTTTGCACCAACATGCTTAATCACAATATATTGGGTCACTGATGAGTAACCCATTTTATAGGCAGAACATGGAACAGATTGCTAACATCACCATTCGCTCAATTGAATTAGAAGATAATCCAAGCATTGCTAACGTAATTCGCCAAGTCTCTTATGAGAACGGGCTAACTGAAGATAAAGGTTATGGTGTGGCCGATCCCACCTTAGAAGACATGTTCAGTGTTTATAACAATGAAAGATCTCAGTATTGGGTGATTGAACTTGATGGAAAGGTTGTCGGTGGTGGTGGATTTGCACCACTAGCCGGTATGCCAGAAGTCTGCGAACTGCAAAAAATGTACTTCTTGCCAGAAACCAGAGGCAAAGGCTTAGCGAAGAAGTTGGTTAATATGTCGATGGAGAAAGCTAAGGAACTGGGTTATCAACATATGTATCTAGAAACGACCGAATGCCTTAATGCCGCCGTTAAACTTTACGAAAAATTGGGCTTTGAACACCTTGATTCAGCTTGGGGAGAAACAGGCCATGACGCTTGTGAGGTTGTCATGGCCAAAACGCTATAATGTGTTTTTGAAATAGGGTTAGCGTCGGCAGTTCATTAGATGACAAGCGAGTGAGCAAATTGATTCATTACGTAACGGGCTAATTGAATAACCGCTAGTTACGCAAAAAGTTACTCACGCAAGAGGCTGGATTCAAGGCTACGAAAGAACTCTCTTTTTGCCCATCGAGTTCCACTTCTAACTGATATAAATGCTTAGGGTTGGGCTTCTCAAGGTTAAATACCATTGGAGCCTCAACCTGAAACACAACACCCGTATGTTCTGCTCGCACATCAATCGGCATCACGAGAGTCATACCATTAAACTTGATTGATGCCGATATTAACCCCGGCTTTAGCGTTTGATAGATAACATCTACTTTAAACTCACACCCACCACCGTGATGCCAGATTTGCTCGGTGACAACTTGCTCAAGCTTGACGTTACGAACGAACTGAAGATATGGCGCTTGCCAGATTCCGATACGAGAATCTGATTTAGCGACGACCTGTGAAGAGATAGAGTCATCCATATCCTCTTCAAGCAACAGGCTCTCCTCTTCTTCAAGGAAAAGGATCTCAAAACGATTTCGACCAGGCTGCATATAAGGACGAATGTCCTTGCGATATTCGGCTTCGCTGCCATCACAGTCAAACACGGCAACGCCATTGAGTCGCACTTCTGCAAAGTAGTCAACGCCTGCGACGACTAGCTCAACAAATGGGCATGCCAACATGGCATCATCCACTTCGATGTCATGCATCAGGTGCCATTCTTGCTCTGCGATTTCCTCTTCACTCAAGCTATTAGGGAGCTTTGAGCTTAATGGAGCAGGAAAGGTAATGTCATCTTGTGGGATAGAGAGATCCGTCAGTGGCGAAATTTGCCAAAGACCATCGAGAGGTAGCCGCATGTCATTCCTTGAGCTAGATCAATTTTGACCGCATTATAATGAATGAATGCATATAAAGACATTTATTTTTCTGAGGACAAAAAAATGCCAGCTCAAGGCTGGCATTCTTTAAAACTGGGAGAGATTACTCTTCGTCTTCATCATCTTCAGAATCGTAGGGGTGTTCGTAGTAAGTGCCCCAACCGTCGTAGATAATGTCAAACTTCTCTGCAAGATTTACAAGCTTCTCAACTTGCTCATCAATCGCTTCTGCGTTCAGAGTACACTGCATCGTTGCATCACAACAAAGTAGCTTGTTGCCATCTTCGTCTTCTGTCTCTTCAGCTTCAAGCACTTCAAAGCCCATTTTGAATGCTTCAACAACGGCTTTCTCAAGTACTGCGAAATCTTCAGCGAATAGGTGATGCTCGATATCGTATAGAGCTTCAGGATCGCTACCATCTTCGATTAGTGCTTCAATGATGTCGCGAGTCTCTCCTTTTTGAAATTCAATTAATTCCGCTACTGATAGATATTCATCTTCGTGAGACATGTGTCTGCTCCAGAGTGTTGACTATGAAAAGATCAAATTTGATTGCCACGAAATATGGCACGGATCGCCTAGAAAAGCCACCTAGATCAGGTGTAGAAGAGTAAGTTTATCGCTAGATAACTGAAGGGATATCAATTAAAAAGTGAAATCAAAATCACAGAAACAAATTTTCAACATATTATTAACCATCGTGTATTTTAGCATTTCATTTTTATTGTTACTTTTAGCCTTACTCCTTCAAAATTGAGTGGTTAGTCATATCAGATGCATACTGCCGATCACTTCATCGATGCATAAAACCTCACTTATAAGTAAGTAACTGCATAAATTTTGAATGAAAAATCACGTTCACCAAGCAAAGTGGATTATCGAATTACTGAAATTGGAGCATAGATCCGCAAAAAGTTTGTTCCAGAACTCAGTCTTTTGGTTGGATTTTAATATCAAAAACCCCAAACAACTCAGCATTTAAAACCAAAAATATCAAAATAACATAACCTTTACACAAGTTTCAAAACTTGCATATTACGAACAAGCTTGTCATAAATAGACGCTGGATTAATAGTAAGGATGCAAAATGAGTAAGCTGTACGTTGGCTCCGAAGTCGGTCAATTAAGACGAGTTCTCCTAAATAGGCCTGAAAGGGCACTCACCCACCTCACCCCTTCTAACTGTCATGAGCTACTCTTTGATGATGTACTTGCAGTAGAAGCAGCAGGTGAAGAACACGATGCCTTTGCGACAACACTTCGTAACCAAGACGTTGAAGTGTTATTACTGCATGACCTACTGGTTGAGACACTCGCTGTAGCACAAGCTCGTGAGTGGCTGCTTAATACTCAAATCTCTGATTTCCGTTACGGCCCTACATTCGCACGTGATTTAAGAGAGTACCTTGCTCAAATGGACAATGAGCACTTGGCGACGATCCTACTTGGTGGTTTAGCCTATTCTGAGCTTCCTATTAAATCTTCTTCAATGCTACCGAAGATGCACCGCCCACTTGATTTCGTTATTGAGCCGCTACCTAACCATCTATTTACCCGCGATACTTCTTGCTGGGTTTATGGCGGTGTCTCTCTTAACCCTATGATGATGCCTGCTCGTCAACGAGAAACGAATCACTTGCGAGCAATATATCGCTGGCACCCTGTATTCGCGGGGCAAGATTTCATTAAGTACTTCGGTGATGAAGATCTTCATTACGACAACGCCAATATTGAAGGTGGTGATGTACTGGTAATCGGTAAAGGCGCTGTTCTTATCGGTATTTCAGAGCGTACCAAGCCACAAGGTGTCGAAAACCTAGCTGCGAGTTTATTCAAGTCCGGTCAAGCTAAAGAAGTGATTGCGATTGATTTACCGAAGCACCGCTCTTGTATGCACCTTGATACGGTCATGACGCACATGGATATCGACACATTCTCTGTCTATCCAGAGATCGTTCGCAAAGATTTAGACACCTGGCGCTTAACGCCAAAAGAAAATGGCGAAATGCGAGTAGAGAAAGCTGAAAACTACCTAACAGCGATTGAAGGCGCACTGGATCTCGATCAACTGAAGATCATCACAACTGGTGGTGATAACTACGAAGCTGAACGTGAACAGTGGAATGACGCTAACAACGTACTGACGGTGAAACCGGGTACGGTTATCGGTTATGAGCGTAATGTTTACACCAATGAGAAATACGACAAAGCAGGCATCGAAGTTCTGACAATTCCAGGCAATGAACTGGGTCGCGGTCGTGGTGGCGCTCGTTGCATGAGCTGTCCTATAGAAAGAGACGGTATTTAACTCAAGTAGTTCAGTAAAGCGAACACATAACTTATCTAGGCCAGTACCATTGTACTGGCCTTTTTTATCAAATTAATAAAATAACCATTCACAAATATAGCATTTTTATGTTTAACTAAGTTCTTCATTGATTCTATATACCCAAGGAGCGAGAGATGGCATTTAATCTTCGCAATCGTAACTTTCTAAAACTTCTCGACTTTACTCCTAAAGAGATTCAGTTTTTACTCGACCTGTCTGCTTACCTTAAAAAGGCTAAGTATGCAGGTACAGAGCAAAAAAAGCTTAACGGTAAAAACATCGCTTTGATCTTTGAAAAAGCATCAACTCGAACTCGATGTGCCTTTGAGGTAGCTGCTTTTGATCAAGGAGCTCAAGTCTCTTATTTAGGCCCTTCTGGTTCTCAGATTGGTCAAAAAGAATCAATGAAAGATACCGCGCGTGTATTAGGTCGTATGTACGATGGTATTGAATATCGTGGTTTTGGCCAGAGTATTGTCGAAGATCTTGGCGCTTATGCTGGCGTTCCAGTGTGGAATGGCCTTACTGATGAGTTCCATCCAACTCAGATCTTGGCTGATTTGCTCACTATGCTTGAGCATGGTCGCGGTAAACATCTGCATCAAATCAGTTTTGCTTACCTAGGCGATGCACGCAACAACATGGGTAATTCTCTGTTAGTCGGTGCCGCGAAGATGGGTATGGATATTCGCCTTGTTGCACCTAAAGCTTTCTGGCCAGAAGAACAGCTTGTCGAAGAATGCCAAGCAATTGCGCAAAATACAGGTGCACAAATAACGCTGACTGAAGACGTTGCCGAAGGCGTAAAAGGTTGTGATTTCCTTTACACCGATGTTTGGGTTTCTATGGGTGAAGCACCTGAAGCTTGGGACGAACGCGTGGCTGTGATGACACCTTACCAAGTGAATATGGATGTCATAAAGCTCACAGGTAACCCTCAAGTGAAGTTCATGCATTGCCTGCCAGCTTTCCACAACAATGAAACCGTGATCGGCCAGCAAGTCGCAGACAAATATGGAATGAACGGTTTGGAAGTAACAGACGAAGTATTTGAGTCCGACTACTCAATTGTGTTTGATGAAGCAGAGAATCGCATGCACACCATCAAAGCAGTAATGGTCGCGACACTTGGCCAATAGAGAATAATGAAAGTAAACAAAGCTTGATGTAATCGCTTGCGCTCACAAATTGAAAGCGTATAATTCTCGGCAATTTGTCTGAGAGTAGTGAAAATGACGCCAAGCAATGTTGTGATAAAACATAATGATATTGTGAAAACACATAATAAAATTGTGAAGACACCAAATATTGCTCGCAAGCTAGCATGCTTGCCAGGCCGTCTATTCTGCTTTTCAGCACTTTTTTAAAGCCTCCCATTATGGGGGGCTTTTTTATGGCCAATACATTATTGTGGGGAAGAAGATCATGGCGAATTCGCTCTATCAAAAGCACATCATCTCAATTCCAGAGCTTTCTCGTGAAGAGCTAGAATTAATTGTTCAAACGGCAGGTCAACTTAAAGCTGAACCAAACCCAGAACTCATCAAGAACAAAGTTGTTGCAAGCTGCTTCTTCGAACCTTCAACGCGAACTCGTCTCTCTTTTGAAACGGCTATTCAGCGCATCGGTGGTGATGTGATTGGTTTCGATAGCGGTGGTAACACGTCACTGGCGAAGAAAGGCGAAACGCTGGCAGACTCAGTACAGGTTATCTCTTCATACGTTGATGCTTACGTAATGCGCCACCCCCAAGAAGGCGCAGCGCGTCTGGCTTCTGAGTTCTCTAACGGTGTACCTGTGATTAACGCGGGCGACGGCGCAAACCAACACCCAACACAAACGCTATTAGACCTGTTCTCTATCGCCGAAACTCAAGGCCGCCTCGACAACCTTAACGTTGCATTCGTTGGTGATCTTAAGTACGGCCGTACGGTTCACTCACTAACTCAAGCACTAGCGAAGTTCGACAACATCTGTTTCTACTTCGTTGCTCCAGAAGCACTGGCGATGCCTGACTACATTTGTGAAGAGCTTGATGAAGCGGGTATTAAGTACCAACTGCTGACAGACATGGAAGATGTGATTCCAGAGTTGGATGTTCTGTACATGACTCGAGTTCAAAAAGAACGTTTTGATGAATCGGAATACGCGCACATCAAATCAGCGTACATCCTGACGGCTCCGATGTTGGAAAATGCACGTGATAACCTAAAGGTTCTTCACCCTCTTCCTCGTGTTGATGAAATTACGATTGATGTCGATAAAACGCCTTACGCTTACTACTTCCAGCAAGCTGAGAACGGTGTTTACGCACGTGAAGCATTGTTAGCCCTTGTTCTTAACGAAACGCTGTAGAGGAGAGATATCATGTCTAAAGAGACTCAATTAAAAGTTGAAGCAATCAAGAACGGAACGGTTATCGACCATATCCCAGCCAACATCGGGATCAAGGTACTCAAACTGTTCGACATGCATAACTCTAATCAGCGAGTAACGATTGGCCTAAACCTGCCATCCTCTGCTCTAGGCGGTAAAGACCTGCTCAAGATAGAGAATGTGTTTATCACTGAAGAACAGGCGAGCAAGTTAGCACTTTACGCGCCTCACGCGACCGTAAACCAAATCGAAGATTACGAAGTAGTTAAGAAGCTACCACTAGAACTTCCTGAGCAAATCAACGATGTGTTCGAGTGTCCAAACACCAACTGTATTACTCACAATGAACCCGTTGAAAGCAGCTTTAAGATCTTTGAAAAGAAAGAAGATATTCGATTGAAGTGTAAATACTGCGAAAAAGTCTTCTCTCGTGAGATCGTAACAGAAAGATAACGTCATACGGCAACGCCGATCGAACGCAAAAACTATTCAATACCTCGCCTGTGCGGGGTATTTTGCTCTTTACCTATCCTAAGTTTGAAGGCACACTGAAAATTGATTTTTATCCAATAACTGATGGAATAACCAATGACTAAAGTACTTCACACAGAATCTGCTCCAGCTGCAATCGGCCCATACGTACAAGGTGTTGACCTTGGCAATATGGTTCTGACTTCTGGTCAAATCCCAGTAAACCCAGCAACTGGTGAAGTATCTGCTGATATCGCAGTGCAAGCTCGCCAATCTCTAGACAACGTTCAAGCGGTTGTTGAAGCTTCTGGCCTGACTGTAAAAGACATCGTAAAACTAACGGTATTCGTTAAAGACCTAAACGACTTCGGTACAGTAAATGAAGTTTACGGTAAATTCTTTGATGAGCACGGTGTTGCAAACTACCCTGCACGTTCATGTGTTGAAGTAGCGCGTCTGCCAAAAGATGTAGGTATCGAGATCGAAGCTATTGCGGTTCGCAAATAGGTTTTAATATCTAGAATAAACGGTTTCTAGTAAACAAATTGGCATAAAGCTGAGCGTTTATCAGATACAAAAAAAGGTTGCCCACTTGGCAACCTTTTTTATTGTTCATCGTTTCGCTTAGATGATTACTTCTTATTAAGCTCAACCACTTCTTTGTCTAACTCTTCAAGCTTCGCAGCCATCTGCTCACGAGCTAGGTTAGCCAGTTGACGAACATTAGACTTATCGTAATCTTCAGTGCTGATTGGTGGCAGCATTTCAACAATCACATGACCATTGTTCCAACGGTTCAGCTTCACGCCACCTGTTGAGCTACACACGATAGGGATAATAGGTAAGCCAGCGCCAATCGCAGCATGGAAAGCACCCGTTTTGAATGGCAACAAACCACGACCACGAGAACGAGTCCCCTCAGGGAACATCCATACTGAAACATCACTCTCTTTAAGGCTAGTAACCACTTGATCGATAGTACCTACCGCTTTGCTGCGGTTAGCTCGGTCAATTAGAATATTACCCGTCAACCAGTACAGCTGACCAAATAGAGGCATCCACACTAGGCTTTTCTTACCAACCGTCACAACTTTTGGCGTTACTGCTGATGAAATCGTAAATAGATCCCAGCTGTTTTGGTGGTTTGCAACGTAAACGTGTTGGCCACGAGAGTAAGCATCTTCTGGGATACGAAGCTCTAACTTCATGCCAAAGATTTTCGACATGCGACCGAAATAGCGGCCAAAGGTAAATACGTGTTTCGGGTTGCGTGGGCTGAGTAAACAGTAACCACACCCAAATACAAACATAAGAATCGCAAATATCGCCACTGCGAAAATACGTAATATTGCTATCATTTTGTTCCTCACAACCGCCAAGTTGATTCATCTATTTGCACAAAATAGGCAGCAGATTCACTGGCGGTAAATACAACTATAAAAAAGCCGAAACCAAGGTTCCGACTTTTATGTTTTCATCTTACTGATTCATGAACTCACTAACCTAAGTTAGTTCGACTCGCTAAACCGTGTAATGTTTGCGCCTAAGGCTGACAATTTATCTTCAATCTTATCGTAGCCACGATCGATGTGATAAATACGGTCAACAATGGTTTCACCTTGAGCAATACAGCCAGCAATAACAAGACTCGCAGATGCGCGAAGGTCCGTTGCCATTACTTGAGCGCCGCTCAATTTTTTGGTTTCACCACAAATAGCCGTGTTGCCTTCGATCTCGGCTTTTGCTCCCATTCGCTGTAGTTCAGGAATGTGCATAAAGCGGTTTTCAAAGATAGTCTCAGTGATAACACCACTGCCCTTCGCCATCATGTTAAGCAGGGTAAACTGTGCTTGCATATCGGTTGGGAAGCCTGGGTGAGGTGCCGTTACGATTTTCACCGCTTTCAACTCACGATCAGTCATATCAAGGCTGATCCAACCTTCGCCCGTTTCAACCTTCGCTCCCGCTTCTTCAAGCTTCGCTAATGCAGCTTCAAGAAGATGAGCGTTGGTGTTGCGACAAACCACTTTACCGCCAGAAACCGCAGCAGCAACAAGGAAGGTACCCGTTTCAATACGGTCTGCAACCACAGAGTGTTGGCCACCACCAAGACGTTCAACGCCTTCGATAGTAATAGTATCTGTACCTGCGCCAGAAATTTTAGCACCTAGTTTGTTTAGGAAATCAGCCGTATCAACAATCTCAGGCTCACGCGCTGAGTTATCTAACACAGTTGTACCTTCCGCTAGCGTTGCTGCACACATGATAGTAATGGTGGCACCCACACTTACTTTATCCATCACGATGTGCGCGCCTTTCAAACGGCCGTCAACACTTGCTTTTACATAACCATCTTCCAACTTAATAGTCGCACCTAGTTGCTCTAGGCCATGGATATGTAAATCAACAGGTCGAGCACCAATTGCACAACCGCCCGGAAGTGACACTTGGCCTTCACCAAAACGAGCGACTAAAGGACCTAAAGCCCAGATAGAAGCGCGCATTGTTTTTACTAAATCGTAAGGTGCACAAAATTCATTAATTTCGCTGCCATCAACATGAACACTACCGTTGCGTGATACTTTTGCGCCTAAACGCTTAAGCAATTCCATCGTAGTATCGATGTCACGTAGGTGAGGAACATTACTCACTTCAACCGGCTCTTCAGCTAGAATTGAAGCAAATAGGATTGGTAGGGCTGCATTTTTTGCGCCTGAGATCGTCACTTCACCGCTTAGCGGCTTATCCGATCCAATAACTCGAAACTTTTCCATCATAAACCTTAAAGTGACATCAGTTTCTTATCACGTTCCCACTCTTCAGGCGTGAAAGCCTTAATAGAAAGAGCATGGATATCATTGCGTTGAATGTATTCCATTAGTGGGCCGTAGATTAGTTGCTGCTTCTTAACTCGATTCATGCCGTCAAAACATGGATCAACCGCAACAACTTCGTAATGACTGCCTTCACCCTTCACGATAATTTCCTGAAGGTTCAGAGCCTCTGCTAATAATTCTTGTACTTTTGTGCTGTCCACAAATAGCTCCTGCCTAATTTTTTATGTGTTCTGCCATCATTGGCTGGATATTGCTCAATTGGAACAACGTTCGTAATTGTTCTGGCACGAAACTGAGCATTATATGACAGTTTTGATTTTTTGCATGCTCTAATAAGTGAATTAGCATCACCATTCCTGCTGAATCGACTCGATTTATATGGCTAAGGTCAATTTCAACGCTCGATTCTGTCGTTTGCCACTTTTCCAATATACGCCAGATTGCAGGTACACTATCTCGATCTATATCACCAAGAAGTTGATATTCTTTAGAGCTTAGCGCTTGCCATTGAGAATGGCTCATTATTTATTACTCTCAAAACGAATCGGTTGAGAAGCCAGTTTCTCGAGTTCGTCAGCTACTTGTAAGATGCCTTCTTGACGAATCTTAGTGTTCCACTCAGACTTCTTACTTGATAGCAGGCTTATACCTTCGGCAACCATGTCAAATGCCTTCCACTCACCTGACTTCTTATCTTTGCGCAGTTTAAACTCAAGGTTAATGTTTGGTCGAGGCGTATCAATGATATCAACCTTAATACTGGTAATACGGCTATCTGTTTTAATTGTTGGTTCTGGACCAAATTTAATCGTCTGATCTGTATATTGAGTTAACACTTGAGCATAAGAAGAAACGAGATATTTACGAAATGCATCAATAAATACGCGCACGTCTCCTCTGTCAGCACCTTTCAAGTTCGGCCCTAGCAACTTCAGCGCCGCATATTGAGCATTCACATAAGGCATCAACTCTTCTTCCACGATGACCTTCAGTAACTCAGGATCTTGTTGGATATTCTCTTGCTCGTTCTTCAAACGGGCGAAAGCCTCTTCTGCAACTTGAGTCATCATCTGATAAGGCTGAGTTCGGTCAATCGGTTTTGCCGAAAAAGCTGGAGTCGACATCAGCAAAGCGACAGCTGTCAGAAGCAGTCTTTTCAATAAGTAATTAGTCTTTAACATGAGCCTACTCCTTAGCTTCGCTATTATCAGAGCCACCGACGCTATACAGCACTTGGCCAATCAAATCTTCTAATACTAATGCCGACTTGGTGTCTTCGATAGAATCACCATCAACCAACATCTCTTCATCTTCAAAGATGAAGCCTGGAACTAAGCTGATGTACTGCTCACCGATCAAGCCCGACGTTAAGATTTGAGCACTAGAGGTATCAGGAAATTGTGAGTACTTCGCATCAATAGACAGTTCAACCACAGGAAGGTAGCTCTCAGTATCAAGTTCAATACTTTGAACTCGACCAACAACGACGCCCCCCACCTTTACTGGTGAGCGAACCTTTAGGCTGCCAATCTTGTCAAAGGTCGCTTTTAAGTTGTAAGTATGGTTTGAACCGAGACCTTTTACGTCAGCGACTTGAAAGATCATGATTAAGATTGCGCAAATTCCGGCAATAACAAAGGTGCCGACCCATAATTCTAATTTTCGAGTTTGTTGCATGATTAATTCCCAAACATCAATGCGGTAAGAACAAAATCTAGCCCTAATACCGCTAGAGAAGAGTGTACTACTGTGCGTGTGGTTGCCTGACTAATACCTTCGGATGTCGGTACTGCATCATAACCATTAAAAAGTGCGATCCAAGTTACGGTGATAGCGAAGACCATGCATTTGATCATACTGTTACCAATATCACGGCCAAGCTCAACGGAAGACTGCATCGCAGACCAGAAACTGCCGTGGTCAATACCTTTCCAATCCACACCGACTAACTGAGCACCCCAAATCCCGACCGCCATAAAAATCATAGCGAGCAGTGGCATAGAAATAAGGCCGGCCCAGAGACGTGGCGCAATAATGCGTTTAAGAGGATCAACCGCCATCATCTCAAGGCTAGAGATCTGTTCAGTAGCTTTCATTAAGCCGATCTCAGCCGTTAATGCTGAACCCGCACGACCAGCAAACAGAAGTGCTGTCACCACAGGGCCCAATTCCCGTAACAACGAGAGCGCGACCATTTGCCCAAGGTTACCCTCTGCGCCATAGTCGATTAATACGACATAGCCCTGCAGACTGAGTACCATGCCAATAAACAAGCCTGAAACTAAAATGATAGCCAATGACTGAACGCCAACGCTATAAAATTGTTTAACTAATAGAGGGAAGTTTTTTAGTTTCGGGATGCCAAACAAAGCCCCAAATAGCATTAGGCTTGCTCGACCAAATGACTCACAGATCGCAAGTGCGCGCTTACCGACACCCGCAATAGTTTTAGCAATCATATTCAAACAAATCCTTTTCTAAGCTATTTGCAGGAAACCTAAATGGCACAGGGCCATCCGATTCACCTTGCAAAAATTGCTGCACTCTTGGATCGCTGTTGTTGTACAACTCATCAGGAGAACCTGCAGCAATAATTTTCCCATCAGCCATCAAATAAACCCAATCAGCAATGCTCATCACCTCAGGGACATCATGAGAAACGATAATAGAGGTTAAACCCAAGGCTTGATTGAGGTTACGAATCAACTCAACCAAAACACCCATGGTGATTGGATCTTGGCCAACAAAAGGCTCATCATACATAATAAGTTCTGGGTCCAATGCGATCGCACGGGCCAACGCCGCTCGTCTCGCCATACCACCAGACAACTCACTCGGCATTAATTGCGCCGCGCCTCGCAACCCTACCGCCTCAAGCTTAAGCAATACAATGGTACGAATGAATTTTTCGTTAAGTTCAGTGTGCTCTCGCAAAGGAAACGCCACATTATCAAAGACATTCAGATCCGTGAAAAGTGCCCCCGATTGGAAAAGCATGCTCATTTTCTTACGTGCTTGATATAGCTTTCGACGTGGCAATGCAGGGATGTTGTCGCCATCAAACCAAATTTCACCTTCATCTGGTGGTAATTGTCCACCAATCAGACGTAATAAGGTTGTTTTACCGATCCCTGACGGCCCCATGATCGCGGTTATTTTTCCTTGAGGAACTTCTAAACTGATGTCATCAAAGATAATTCGTTCACCGCGTGAGAAGCTGAGATTCTTAACTTTCACAAGCTCAGTGTTCAACATACTTTTGTTGTTTCCTTGCTTTAAAAACGCCAATTATGGCTGCAATAGTAATGAGTCTACTTTAGAATTAAAAGCGCTGTTCAATTAATTATTAAAAACAGAAAACAAAGGCAGGGATTTGAAAGCATTGAGAAATTCATTCCTCATCAACATTTCTTTACCACTAACTAGCAATTAATTTGTCGAGTGACTTCCCTTTTATCTAGCAACAAGTCAAAATTAGCGGTTAATTCTCCGTTTTTTATTAATTTTTAGGAATCATCATGCTTGAAGCGATTGCGTTTCTTATTATCGGTCTAGGTTTTTTGGTGTGGAGTGCAGATAAGCTGGTCTACGGTGCCGCTGCTCTTGCTCGCAACTTCGGTATTTCACCACTAGTTATCGGTATGACAATCTTAGCAATGGGATCTTCAGCTCCTGAAATGATGGTTTCTGCTACAGCAGCCCTTGATGGTAAAACAGATACGGCGGTAGGTAATGTATTAGGCTCAAACATCGCTAACATCGCGCTGATTTTAGGTATTACAGCCCTTATCAAGCCATTATCGATTAGCTCTGGTGTGATTCGTCGTGAACTACCTTTAATGATAGGTGTCACTCTATTAGCGGGCGCACTGCTTTGGGATAATCACTTAGGTTTCTATGAAGGTGTGTTGTTGTTTGTTCTTTTTGCCGCTTTCTTATTTGCGATGCTGCAAATCAGCCGTAGTGAGAAAAAGAACGGTGATGCCTTTCTTGACGAACAAGAATCTGAAGTTCCTGAAGGCGTGAGCAACCCCAAAGCCGCAATGTGGGTGGTGGTTGGCCTGATTATTCTACCTCTAGCGGCCAACATGTTGGTTGACAACGCGGTTGTAATCGCGAAGTTCTTTGGTATGAGCGACCTTGTGATTGGTTTAACCATTATTGCCGTTGGCACAAGTTTACCTGAACTTGCAGCATCACTAGCTGGTGTTATGAAAGGTGAAGATGATATGGCTGTGGGTAATATCATTGGCTCAAACGTATTCAACATCCTTGCCGTGATGGGTATCCCAGGCATCCTAAACCCTTCCATCTTGAGCGAGTTTGCAATGGGTCGTGACTTCTGGGTGATGCTAGGCGTATCACTACTCCTTGTTATCATGGCACTAGGAAAATCTCGTAGCGTGAATCGTATCGAAGGCGGCGTGTTAATCGTGACGTTTGTGGCGTATCAAAGTTACCTACTAATGAACATGTCAGCTTAATTGTTGATTTAACTTCCCGTACTTGGAGTATTTGATGTCTCAGCCATTTGATTATTGCAGCGTTGCAAAACAAGTTTTGGAAACTGAAGTTGCAGGTCTCACGCAATTAGACCAATATTTTAATGATGATTTTAGCAAAGCTTGCGACCTAATCCTGAACAACAAAGGCAAAGTCGTAGTGATGGGCATGGGCAAATCAGGCCACATTGGTAACAAAATAGCAGCTACACTGGCAAGCACTGGTACATCGGCTTTCTTTGTACACCCAGGTGAAGCAGCGCATGGTGATTTGGGAATGATCGAACCTGGCGATATTGTGATAGCAATATCCAACTCAGGTGAATCAGGAGAAATCCTCAGCCTATTCCCAGTATTAAAGCGTTTAAACATTAAGATTATCAGCATGACTGGCAAGCCGGCATCAAACATGGCGACCTTATCTGATATTCATTTACAGATTTCAGTACCCGAAGAAGCGTGTCCCCTAGGTTTAGCACCAACAACCAGTACTACCGCTACTTTGGTTATGGGTGATGCATTAGCCGTTGCACTTTTACAGGCAAGAGGTTTTACCGCTCAAGATTTTGCACTGTCTCATCCTGGTGGTGCTTTGGGCCGTCAACTGCTGTTGAAACTAGACGACATCATGCACACCGGTGATTCACTCCCAATTGTTGCTCCGGATGCACTAGTTCGAGATGCCCTGTTAGAGATATCTCAAAAAGGCTTGGGTATGACGGCAATCGTCGGTGAAGATGGCCAAATGAAGGGCATTTTTACCGATGGTGATTTACGCCGTATCTTAGATAAACGTATTGATATTCATAGCACGCAGATCGGCGATGTAATGACACTGAACCCAACGGTAGCAGAACCAAACATGCTCGCAGTTGAGGGCTTAAATTTGATGCAAGCTAAGAGCATCAATGGCTTGATGTTGTGTGATAGTGGCAAATTAGTAGGCGCTTTAAATATGCATGACTTACTGAAAGCAGGAGTAATGTAATGTCACAAACAGTCGAAACTCTATACGGCACGGTAGATTCAGAAGTGTTTGCCGTAGCAAAAGAGATCAAATTGCTTATTTGCGATGTCGATGGCGTGTTCTCAGATGGTCGCATCTACATGGGTAACAATGGTGAAGAGCTAAAAACTTTCCATACGCGCGACGGTTACGGCATTAAATCGTTGATGAACGCGGGCGTTGAAATCGCAATCATCACTGGCCGTAAATCTCAAATTGTTGAGAATCGAATGACCGCTCTCGGTATTAAGCTAATTTATCAAGGTCAGGATGATAAAGTTAAAGCCTATCAAGACATTTGCGATAAACTTTCAGTTAATCCTGAAAACACAGGTTATATCGGAGACGATTTAATCGACTGGCCTGTAATGGAAAAGGTTGGCTTGAAGGTATGTGTGGCAGACGGTCACCCATTGCTTGCACAAAGAGCCAACTACGTAACAACCATTAACGGCGGTTACGGTGCAGTACGTGAAGTCTGCGACCTTATTTTACAAGCAAGAAACGAACTCGACGTGCACAAAGGTTTAAGCATATGAGTTTTAATCGTATTATCTACTTAATACTCATCTTTATTGCCTCTTGGTCGGCCTATTACTTGTACGACAAAGAGCAAACTTCGACGATACAAGTAGATCCAAACTTGGAACTGCCTGCATTTAGTGGCAAGAATCTTGATAATATTAGTTATGGCGAAAGCGGTATTCGTAGCTATCAGGTTGAATCGACCTATCTAGAGCATTACTCGGTCGTTGGCGATACGCACTTTCAAGACCCTGTTCTTTCAGTATTCCGTGAAGGGCATACGATAGAATGGCGAGTGACCGCTGATCGCGCAATTATGGATGAAAATCAAGTCATCACTTTTTATGACAATGTTGTGGCGAAAAACCTGTTGCCAGATGCTAGCTTCGATACAATGACCACAGATAAAATGGTTGTTGAACTGACTAGCCGAGATTTTTATTCAGACACTCCGGTCCATATGATCGGTACATTTTTTGAAAATGAGGGGCAAGCAATGAAAGGGAACTTCGGTACCAACAATGCGACCCTCTTTAATTCTGTTCAGGGTAGATATGAAACTCTCACACCTTAGTTTATTGGCTTTGACCCTTGCGGCGTCTAATGTCTATGCTCTATCTTCGGATAGCGAGCAGCCTGTCTATATTGATTCAGACAGTCAGCAATTAGATATGAAAAGCAATCAAGTAACCTTTCTTGGCGATGTGAACCTTAAACAAGGTAGCATCAATATCAATGCCGATAAGGTCATTGTTACACGTAATGCCGTCAACGGTGAAATTGAAGAAATACAAGGTTTCGGAAAGCCCGCAACCTTTTCTCAACTTACTGACGACGGGAAAACACTCTATGGTGAAGCTGACGATTTACATTACCAGCTGATTGCCGATAGATTGATCATGACTAAGAACGCGATGCTATCTCAAGATGGCAGTATCATTCGTGGCTCTAAGATTACCTATCAGATCACCTCTCAAAAGTTGGTTGCCGATAGTGATAGCAGTGAGCGTGTATCAACGGTTTTACAACCAGCGGAAGTGAATAAGTAATCATGGCAGTCCTTACAGCAAAGAACCTAGCGAAGACCTACGGAAAACGTAAAGTTGTAACAGACGTAAGCTTACAAGTAGAGTCAGGTCAGATCGTAGGGCTACTTGGCCCAAACGGTGCAGGTAAAACCACCTCTTTCTATATGATAGTGGGTCTGGTTGCGCGAGATGAAGGTACTATCAGCATTGACGACCGAGACATCAGTATCTTACCAATGCACAGTCGCTCTCGTCTTGGTATCGGTTACCTTCCTCAAGAAGCATCCATTTTTCGTAAATTGTCAGTTGAAGACAACATCATGGCTGTTTTACAAACGCGTGATGAGATGACTAACGCGCAACGTCAAGATAAGCTGGAAGATCTTCTCGAAGAGTTTCACATCCAACATATTCGAGCGAGTAATGGTATGGCATTGTCTGGTGGTGAGCGTCGCCGTGTTGAGATTGCTCGCGCACTAGCAGCAAACCCTCAATTCATTCTCCTGGACGAACCTTTTGCCGGTGTTGACCCTATATCGGTTATCGATATCAAAAAAATCATTGTTCACTTACGTGATCGCGGCTTAGGCGTTTTGATTACCGACCACAACGTTCGTGAAACATTAGACGTGTGTGAAAAAGCTTACATCGTAAGTCAAGGGCATCTAATAGCTGAGGGAACTCCTGAAGATGTTCTCAATAACGAACAAGTTAAACAAGTTTATCTAGGCGAACAATTCCGTCTATGATTAGATAGAGAGTATCGAGAGTTCTTAGAATAATAACTAGGTAAGTAACACTGAATGAAACCCTCATTACAACTTAAGCTAGGCCAACAGTTAGCAATGACTCCTCAATTGCAACAAGCGATTCGTTTGTTGCAATTGTCTACTTTGGATTTGCAACAAGAGATTCAAGAAGCACTTGAATCGAACCCACTACTCGATGTCGAAGATGGCAATGAAGATACGCCAACATCGGAAGAAAAACCTAGCAGTGACGAGAAAGAAACAGTTGAAACAGTAGAACAAGACTTACCTGACAGCTCCGATTTGATCGAAAAATCAGAGATCGGCAACGAACTAGAAATCGATACAACTTGGGAAGACGTTTACAGCGCAAACACAGGTAACACTGGCATTGCGATTGATGACGACATGCCCGTTTATCAAGGCGAAACCACACAAAGTCTATACGATTACCTGCTCTGGCAACTCGATTTAACACCATTCACTGAAACTGACCGCAGCATAGCTTTTGCGCTAATTGATGCTATCGATGACCGCGGTTACCTTACCGTATCTTGTGAAGACATCCTTGAGAACTTCGACAACGAAGAGATCGAGCTTGATGAAATTGAAGCCGTTCGTAAACGAATTCAGCAGTTTGATCCGCTAGGTGTCGGTTCTGTGAATCTGCAAGATTGCTTGTTACTACAATTGGCGACCTTCCCACAAGATACCCCTTGGCTTAACGAAGCTAAGTTAGTACTTACTAGCCATATCGACCAACTCGGCAATCGCGATTACAAACTGGTTATCAAAGAGACCAAGTTGAAAGAAGCGGAACTACGCGAAGTTTTGCAATTAATCCAACAGCTGGACCCTCGCCCTGGCAGTAAGATCACGCCAGACGAAACCGAGTATGTGGTTCCTGACGTATCCGTCTTCAAAGAGCTTGGGAAATGGTTGGTCACCATCAATCCAGATAGCGTGCCAAAACTAAAAGTGAATCAACAATATGCGGCCCTTAGTAGCAAAGGCAGTAGCGCTGACAACCAATTTATCCGCTCAAATTTGCAAGAAGCAAAATGGCTAATTAAAAGCCTAGAGAGCCGAAATGAAACGCTACTAAAAGTCGCTCGGTGTATTGTTGAACATCAACGCGGTTTCTTCGAACATGGCGCAGAAGCCATGAAGCCGATGGTATTGAATGATGTGGCTTTAGCTGTTGATATGCACGAATCCACGATCTCTCGTGTGACGACTCAAAAATTCATGCACACACCGCGTGGCATCTTCGAACTCAAGTACTTTTTCTCAAGCCATGTCAGCACTGACAATGGCGGTGAATGTTCATCTACAGCAATTCGCGCACTCATTAAGAAGCTTGTCGCAGCGGAAAATACCGCAAAGCCTCTAAGTGATAGTAAGATTGCTGCTTTACTGGCTGACCAAGGAATTCAGGTAGCTAGACGTACCATAGCGAAATACCGTGAATCTCTGGGCATTGCCCCATCGAGTCAGCGTAAACGCCTGCTATAAACTAAAGTAGTTAGCTCTTTATTCATTAACAATTGATTAGTTAACTATTAATTTAGTTGTAACCTGGCAACCAACTGAAAAGGAAAGTCTATGCAAATCAATATTCAAGGCCATCACGTTGATCTTACCGATTCAATGCAAGACTATGTTCACACCAAATTCGACAAACTTGAGCGCTTCTTTGATCATATCAATAGTGTTCAAGTTGTTTTAAAAGTTGAGAAAATCAATCAAATCGCAGAAGCTACCCTGCATATAAATCAAGGGGAAATTCATGCGACAGCAACAGATGAAAGCATGTATGCCGCGATTGATTCATTGGTTGATAAACTTGTTCGCCAACTCAACAAGCACAAAGAAAAACTAAGTAGTCACTAACATGCAATTAAGCGAAGTACTTTCATTGGACTGCACTAAAAGTGCAGTCCAATGCACAAGCAAAAAAAGAGCCCTTGAGCTGATCAGTCAAATCGCAGCAGAAAGCTGCGGTCAAGATTCAACAGAACTGTTTGAGTGCATGCTGAGCCGTGAAAAAATGGGCAGTACAGGTATCGGTAACGGTATCGCGATTCCCCATGCACGCATGAATGTCAGTGATAAAGCGATTGCTGTATTAATACAATGCCAAGACCCAATCGAATTTGATGCTATCGATAACCGCCCAGTTGATCTACTGTTTGCTCTACTTGTTCCTAGTGAACAATGTAAAGAGCATCTGAAAACCCTTTCTTGTATGGCAGAGCGACTTAACGACAAGCAGACTCTTAAACAGTTGCGTAATGCTCAAAGCGATCAAGAGCTTTACGACATCATGATTCAAGTGCCAACTTGCGAGTAATAACATGCGATTAATCGTTGTTAGTGGCCAGTCAGGAGCTGGGAAAAGTGTTGCGCTACGAGTTCTTGAAGACTTGGGGTATTACTGTGTTGATAACCTACCAGTAAACCTGCTCAACGACTTCGTCGAATCGGTACGCGAGATCAATCAAAACGTCGCTGTTAGCATTGATATTCGTAACCTACCAAAAGAGCCTCAGTTAGTTACAGAAACGCTAGACCAGCTAGAAGCCGCCACAGATATAGACCTAAACGTCTTATTTCTAGATGCGAGTAAACAGACGCTACTCAAGCGCTACAGCGAAACACGCAGAATTCATCCTTTATCGATCGGCCAAGAAAAACTTTCTCTTGAACAAGCTATTGATTTAGAAAAAACACTTCTGACTCCTCTTGTAGAACAAGCCAGCATTGTGATTGATAGCAGTGACTGTAACCTCTACGAATTGAGTGAACAGGTTCGTTTCAAAGTTGAGGGCAAAGAAAAACAAGAACTCATTATCGTTTTTCAGTCTTTCGGCTTTAAGTTCGGCCTACCAAGTGATGCCGATTATGTGTTTGATGTTCGATTTCTGCCAAACCCTCACTGGGAACCGGCACTACGACCATTGACGGGACTTGATGCTCCAATTCACTCTTTCCTAGAGAAACACGCTGAAGTTCTTGAGCTCAAGCAACAAATTCAAGGCTTTGTTGAGCAGTGGTTACCCATGTTAGAGAAGAATAATCGCAGTTACCTAACGGTCGCGATTGGTTGCACTGGCGGCAAACACCGCTCAGTTTATCTAACTCAGAAAATTGGTGAATACTTCGAACAACTCGGTCATCAAGTTCAAATCAGACATGCCTCCCTAGAGAAGCACCAACAGGGCTAACCATGGAATTAACTCGAACTGTACTGATCCAAAATCGCTTGGGTCTTCACGCTAGAGCAGCCGTAAAATTGGTTGAGCTTGCCCAAAGTTTTGATGCAACTATCACTATCCATAGCGAAGAAGATAAAATCGCAACTGCAGACAGTGTGATGGGTTTGCTTATGCTGGAATCAGCGCAAGGGCAACACATCACGATCCAAGCTACAGGCACCGATTCACAACAAGCACTTGATGCTGTTTGCCACCTCATTGAAGACAAGTTTGATGAGGGTGAGTAGCGAAAACGAGTCACTCACAACACTGAAGACTCAAACTTCGAACCAACCAGTATTAAATCTTAGTTCTAGCTAAGTTTATGATTTAAATAAGCCCCAGAATTAAGTTACTATTCCAAGCATTGTTAGAATAATGAAATAGGAGGAAAATATGGCAGAGCAATTAGAATTCGACCAAGCTCACCAAACCCTCCAAGAAGTCAGCGAAGCCCTAGAAAACGGCCGATTTGTTCACGTACGTCGACAACTTCAGGACATGGAACCTGAAGATATTGCACACCTTTTAGAAGCCTCCCCTCGCAAAAGTCGTGACGTACTCTGGCAACTCACCGATCCAGAAGACTACGGTGAAATTCTTGATGAACTAAACGAAGACGTCAAAGATGCGCTTGTGTCGAAAATGGCACCAGAAACCTTGGCAGAAGCAACAGAAGGTATGGAAACCGATGACGTCGCGTACGTACTTCGAAGCCTACCCGACGATGTTTCTCGCGAAGTCCTTTCTCAAATGGACTCCGTCGATCGTGCATTAGTAGAAACCGCCCTTTCGTACCCAGAAGATTCAGCGGGTGCGATCATGAATACCGACGTAATCACGATTCGTGGCGACGTCGATGTCGACGTTGTATTGCGCTATATGCGTATGCGTGGCGAATTGCCCGACGCAACCGATGCTCTGTATGTTATTGATGAAGAAGAACGTCTGATCGGTAACCTATCGCTTACCACACTAGTAACAACTCAGCCCGATGTTCCGGTTTCCGAAGTGATGGAAGATGCTGACGAAGCGATCGCGGTTGAAACCAGTGCTTCCGATATTGCCAGTCTGTTCGAACGTCGTAATTGGGTTTCTGCACCCGTTGTTGATAGTAACCAGCATCTTGTTGGTCGAATCACTATCGATGACGTGGTTGATGTTATCCGTGAAGACGCCGAGCACTCAATGATGAGCATGGCGGGTATGGACGATGACGAAGATACCTTCGCTCCAGTCGTAAAATCTGCTCGTCGTCGTAGTGTCTGGTTGGGTGCTAACGTACTCGCAGCACTTGCAGCTGCATCTGTATCCAATATGTTTGAAGCAACACTCGACCAAATGGCAGCAATTGCGGTTCTAATGACTATCGTACCTTCAATGGGCGGGGTTGCTGGTAACCAAACCGTTGCGCTTGTGATTCGTGGTTTAGCTCTCGGTCATATCGGTGACAGTAACAAACGCGAACTACTACTCAAAGAGGCGGCCATCGGCTTCCTAAACGGCGTGTTATGGGCTGTTATCATTGGCGGTATAGTGGTTGCTTGGAAAGGTAACTGGATACTGGGAGGCATCATCTCAGCTGCAATGATGACCAACTTGATTGTCGCTGGTATCGCCGGTGTAACCATCCCAGTAATGCTGAAAAAGATGAATATCGATCCAGCACTTGCGGGCGGTATGGCTCTGACCACAGTAACCGATGTTATTGGCCTATCGGTGTTCTTAGGCTTAGCAACCATACTGATCTAGTTATCATGAGTAGCTAGCGAATTTTTGGCGAAATACAGAAAACAAAAAGGGAGCCATCGGCTCCCTTTTTTAATTCATCATATTGGCGCTAACTTAATTACTCACCCGCGACTTTCATCGACTCAAGCAAGATAGAACCCGTTTGAATTTGTGAACGCGTTTCAACATCGTTACCAACCGCAACAATCTGAGTGAACATGTCTTTTAGGTTACCCGCGATCGTCACTTCAGATACTGGGTATTGGATTTCTCCATTCTCAACCCAGAAACCTGCTGCGCCACGTGAATAATCACCTGTCACGGTATTAACACCTTGACCCATTACTTCAGTCACAAGGAAGCCGGTGCCTAGCTCTTTTAGCATCTGCTCAAAGTTTTGACCCGTTGATTTAACAAACCAGTTATGAATACCACCCGCATGACCTGTTGGTGTCATATCCATTTTACGTGCGGCATAACTGGTTAGCAGGTAAGTTGCTAACACACCATCAGTGATGATTTCACGATCTTGAGTGAACACACCTTCGCTATCGAATGGGCTTGAAGCCAAACCACGTAAGATATGAGGGCGCTCAGAAATGTTAAACCAGTCAGGTAAAATTTTCTGACCTAGGTGATCCAATAAGAACGATGACTTACGGTATAGGTTACCACCACTGATCGCCATCACAAGGTGGCCAATCAAGCCAGTAGCGACATCGTTAGCGAACATTATTGGGTATTGGCCTGTTGGTAGCTTTTTCGCATCCAAACGGTTAATGGTCTTTTCTGCTGCTTCTTGACCTACGCGCTCAGGCGTCCATAGCTCATCACGGTGACGTGCAACGGTGTAGCTGTAGTCTCGTTCCATCTCACCGTTAGCGCCTTGTCCAATCACACAGCAGCTCGTGCTATGGCGACTTGAAGCGTAGCTGGCTAGTAAGCCATGGCTGTTACCATAAACCTTAACGCCATAATGGCTGTCGTAGCTTGCGCCATCACTCTGTTTGATCTTGTCGCTATAAGCTAACGCTTGCTTCTCAGCTGCAATCGCAATCTCAGCGGCATAGTCAGGGTTTGGTTCATCAGGGTGGAAAAGATCCAAGTCTGGAATTTCTTTTACCATGTATTCTTTTGCTGCAGGACCAGCAAACGGGTCTTCAGAAGTGTACTGAGCGATATCAAGCGCAGCCGCGACTGTTTGAGCAATGGCCTTCTCACTCAGATCAGATGTAGATGCGCTGCCTTTTTTCTGACCGCGGTAAACAGTAATACCTAGAGCACCATCACTATTAAATTCAACGTTTTCCACTTCACACATACGTGTTGAAACACTTAAACCCGTTGACTTAGTAATAGCAACCTCAGCGGCGTCTGCACTCACTGATGCCATATCCAACGCTTTAGCTACTGCGGCTTCTAGCTCAACTCGTTGTTGGGCGACTTGCTGTTTTACATCCATATCTATTCTAATTTTTTAGGTCAATATTACGTAGGATAACAAGAATTTCGCTTTCTCCCCAAGATTCTTGCTAAAATAGGCAATATATTCGTTTGAGATAGTGACATAGGCAGAAAAGATGGCTCGCAAAAACCAAAAAGCCCCATGGGAACCAGAAGAAGAAATCATCTGGGTAAGTAAGACAGAAATGAAAACGGACATGGACGCCCTGCAAAAGCTGGGAGAAGAGCTTGTTGACCTAAAGCCTTCTGTATTAGACAAATTTCCGCTGTCTGAAGATTTGGCACAAGCGATTAAAGATGCACAACGCTTTAAAAATGAAGCGAAGCGCCGTCAACTTCAATACATTGGTAAAGTAATGCGCAGTGTCGATCCAGAGCCAATTCAAGCGGCTTTAGATAAGATTCGCAACAAACACTCTCAAGCAACAGTTGAACTGCACAAACTAGAACAGCTGCGTGATCGTGTTGTTGCAGAAGGCGATGCGGCCATTTCAGGCGTTATGGAAATGTACCCGGAAGCTGACCGTCAACGTCTTCGTCAGCTCGCTCGTCAAGCTAACAAAGAGAAAGCGGCAAATAAACCGGCTAAGTCTTCTCGTGAAATATTCCAAATCTTAAAAGAGCTAAAGCTAGGCGACTAATCTTCGCCGCCCTTTAATCAGAAAGATAATAAAAGACCTAGCGCATGCTAGGTCTTTTTGTTTTTGACGCACTCGATATCAAGAAGCTCTCAATATTAAGAAGTACTCACAGGAGTGAAAAAATCATCATTCACCCGCTTTAACAAACGAGCTTAGCTCTTGCTGTGGATGTTCAGCCGTCAGTGTCTCTATCGAGTCTGCAACCAACACCTTACCTAGCGCTACAAAAACGAACTTATTTGCGATACTGCGTGCATCACCTAAGTGGTGAGTAACCATCAATACCGTAATGTTTCGCTCTGCGGCTAATCGCCTAACCAGGTTAAGCATTTCCTCACGAAGCAAAGGGTCAAGCGCAGAGAAAGGTTCATCAAGCAGCCAAATATCATGAGGCTGAACAAAACAACGCGCTAACGCGACACGCTGACGTTGACCGCCCGATAAGTGCTCAGGCAGTCTATCTAAATACTCCGCGACACCCACTTGTGCAGCGGCCTGTTCGACTTCGTGCTTTTGGGTTGCCGTAAGCTTTAACCCTGGATGCAAGCCTAAGCCAATATTTTCACGTACGGTGAGATGGGCAAACAAATTGTGCTCTTGAAACAACATCGCTAATGGACGCTGATGTGCTTCTTTGCCAATCAGTGATTGTCCCGCTACAGAGATCTCACCCGAAGTGGGCTCAATAAACCCAGCAACCAGTGCCAACAGCGTTGATTTACCTGCGCCACTTGGCCCCATCAGCGCAACAATATCGCCCTGCTCAGCTTGAAAATCAAAGCAAAACAACTCTCTGTGATAGTGGTAGTCCACATCTTTCATCACTAACATCATCGGTTCCTCAACTCTTTAGCATCGAGCTTAGATCTTCGAGTAAATAAAAATTCAATCAGGCTAAAGCTGCCAACACTCAGTAACAGTAAGCTCACGGAAACCACAGCTGCAGCTTCCATTTGATAGCTGCCTAATAATTGGAATAGGTACAAAGGCAGAGTTCTAAAATCTTGGCTACCAAACAAAGCAATCGCGCTTAAGTCACCCATTGCTAACATAAAGCTGATCGAGAAGGCTTGTGCCATCGGTTTACGCAATGCGCGCCACTCCACTAGCCTAAAACGCGTGAAACCAGTCATTCCCAAACTTGCGCACACATACTGATACTGCTGAGACAAATGCAGCATAGGTTGAGCCAAGGTTTTAATTACGTAAGGAAGCGCCATTAAACTGTTTACTGCAATCACGATAAAGAAAGCTAAGCTGAAAACATCGGTGAATGAACGCAGTAATAAGAAGAGACCCGTACTGATCACGAGCCCTGGAGTAACTAAGATAATAGTGCCAATCAGCTCGATTTTATCTGCTCGAAAATTCTTATTCTGTAAGCGCCATGCTCGACTCGTCAGCAGTATTGCGATACCAATACCAACCGCGATAACACTTGCTAATGACGCAACTTTAACCGAGGTCATTAACGCAGCCCAGAACGGCTCGCTGCTCAGTACGATTAATGCCTGCGAGTTAATGCCACTGACGATAACCATAGCTAATGGCGGCAATACCAGCATTGAGACGGTGATGATCCAAAAGCTATCCCAAGCTTTTGACCACCAGCAGTCCTTAACCAAACATTTCTCTTCCGACAATTGACTGGCTGTCACTGAAATAGGTTTCGATAGGCGCTGAATGCTCACAGCTAACACACCACACAGCAGCATTTGCCATATTGCGAGCAAGGCACCAGCCTGCAGGTCAAAGTCGAATTTAATCGCCTGATAAATAGCGAGTTCGATAGTAGTTGATTTAGGTCCACCGCCTAGTGCCATCACGGTAGCAAAGCTGGTAAAACACAGCATGAAGACCAAACCACACACATGTGGCAGTTGCTGTCTTAAACGAGACCATTCAACCCATCTGAATTTGTTCCAATGACTCATACCCAAATGAGCACAAAGCTTATGCTGCTCGGCAGGTACGGTATCTAAAGCTTGTAAAAGTAAACGGCTAGCATAAGGCAGGTTAAAGAAGACATGTGCGAGCAAAATACCATTCAACCCATAAATCGAGAATGGTAGTTTAATATCGAAGTTCGCCAGAAATTTAGCTAACCAACCACTGTTACCATAAATAGCTAGCAAACCAAATACGCCAACTAATACGGGCAAAACCAAGGTCGAAGCAAACAGCCTTAACAACAAGGCCCGTCCAAAAAATTGTCTGCGACACAGAGCATGAGCAATAGGTATAGCAAAGCCAACACTCAGCATCGTTGAGAGTGTCGCTTGATAGAAACTGAATTTCGTTACATGCCAATAGTAAGGATCGGACCATACTTGGCTGATATCAAGAGAAGGGGCATTGCTTAGCAATGCCCCAACTGCTGAAACCACGAAGGCGGTAATGAGTATCGCAACCCAAACCCCGACCTTAGGTGTTTTCTTTATCATAAATTGATTTTTTACCGTAAATGGTTCACTCCAAACATAACGAATGAACCTTTAAATACAGAAAGCTAGTTTTTTAAAAGTACGTTAGAAAACTCATTTTCTTAAATAATAAGTTAAATAGTAAGTTAAAAAGTAAGTGCACTCTGCCATTCACGAATCCAAGGCTTACGCTTCTCGGCGATCTCTTCTGGTGTGAAGCTTAGCGCTTTCTGAGGAACCGTAAGTTGCTCGAACCCTTTTGGTAGCTCAACATCGGTCACTGGGTACATCCAGTTGCCAGTAGGCATCGCCGATTGGAACTCATCACTTAAGATAAATGCCATAAACTCATCGGCAAGCTTTTCGTTCTTGCTACCTTTAACCTTCGCTGCCACTTCCACTTGAGTGTAATGACCTTCTTCAAAGCTTGCAGCTGCGTACTTAGAATCACTTTCTGCAATGATGTGATAAGCCGGAGAAGTTGTGTAAGACAACACTAAATCAGACTCGCCTTCTAGGAACATAGAGTAAGCTTCAGACCAACCTTTAGTCACAGTCACAGTTTTCTGAGCAAGCTTCTTCCATGCGGCTGTCGCTTCATCACCGTAAACAGACTTCATCCATAGCATCATGCCTTGACCTGGCGTCGAAGTACGTGGGTCTTGGTAGATAACCTTGAGGTCGTCACGCTGCTCGACCAATTCTTTCAAACTCTTAGGCGGATTTGCTAATTTCTCTTTGTTATAGATAAACGCAAAGTAACCAAAATCATAAGGAACAAAAGTGCTGTCGTTCCAACCGTTAGGAAGTGTCACTGATGACGTATCAACACTGTGCTCAGCCAATAAGCCCGTAGATTTCGCTTCAGCCATGAGATTATTATCTAGGCCTAAAATGATGTCAGCTTTGCTGTTGCCACCTTCAAGACGTAAGCGGTTTAGAATAGACACACCATCTTCTAACGCGACAAAATTCACATCACAACCACACTTTTCTTCGAATGCTTTTTCAACGGCAGGACGAGGACCCCAATCCGCAGCAAAAGAGTCGTAAGTGTAAACCGTTAAGGTATTGTCTGCTGCGAAGGCAGAAAAAGAGATGGCTGTAGTAACAGCAAGAGTTGTTAATGTTAATTTCACTGGACGCTCTCCATGGTCTGAGCGGCACAGGTTTGAGGGAGGAGAACGGTAGAGGTTGTTCCTAACTCAATTCCTACGCCAGCATTATCTGGTTCAGGTTTACGGGTCCCAAGTGTCTGCTTGATCTCAGCTCGCATTCATTATTTGAATGGTTCGCTCCCCGATGAGTGTTCAGGATTGTAATTTGATTTTTAACAATAAGCCATCAAGTTTGGATCAATTACGTTGATCGTAACCCCAACGTGGCACTAAACCTTGCTCGATACCAAGGTGATCAAGAATACGTGCCACCATAAAGTCGACCAAGTCTTCAATCGACTTAGGTTGATGATAAAAACCCGGAGCTGCAGGCATAATCGTCACGCCCATGGTCGAGAGTTTGTGCATATTCTCTAAATGCAACGTAGAAAATGGCGTCTCACGAACCACCAACAACAACTGTCCTCGCTCTTTCATAACCACGTCGGCTGCACGCTCGATTAAGTTATCTGATAGGCCATGAGCAATCGATGCCAAGCTTCCTGCAGAGCATGGACACACCACCATCTGCTTCGGTGCTGCTGAACCAGATGCAACCGGTGAGAACCAATCATCTTTGCCACACACCACCAGCTTTTCTGGGTCGCAATCTAAATGCTTAACCAAAGCTTGTTTCGCAGCATCTGGCCCAGCAGGTAACTTAAGTTCATGCTCGGTCGCCAACACCACTCGCGCTGCCGATGATATCAGCAAGTAGACCTGATAATCGGCGGCCAAAAGGCATTCAAGTAAACGCAGGCCATAAGGCGCACCGGATGCGCCAGTGAAAGCCAGAGTTATCGCTTTATCGTGTTTTGTCATGTTCTCAATTACTTCAAATTATAAGGTCGAGGATGCGTTAACCTTTGAGTGCCAATCCATCCAACAGTTTCTGGTGAATACCACCAAAGCCACCATTACTCATTACCAAGATTTGGTCACCCGCTTGTGCCTCAGAGACAATTTTAGCAACGAATGCATCCATGTTATCACTCACGTGCGCGGGTTGGTGACACGCATCGGCGACGTCTTGTACTGACCAATCAATGTTATCGGGTTGGAATAAGTAAGTAGAATCCGCTTGCTTCAACGAATCAGCCAGCGTTTCTTTGTGCACTCCACGTTTCATTGTGGCAGAACGAGGCTCTAAAACGGCAATTATTTTTTTCGTGTCGACCTTATTACGTAAACCGCCCAGCGTAAGTTCAATTGCCGTTGGGTGATGAGCAAAATCGTCATAGACAGAAACGCCTGCCACTTCGCCTTTAAACTCTAGACGACGTTTGGTGTTGATGAACTTCGCCAACGATTCACACGCTAAATCAGGTGTCACCCCTACATGTCGCGCAGCTGCAATCGCCATCAAAGCATTATTGACGTTATGGTCGCCAACCAAATCCCAGTCGACAGTTCCTACGCATTCGCCTTGGAAGTACACTCCAAATTGAGACCCGTCTTTAACCAGCTTCTTGGCATCCCAATCACCTTGTTCACCACTCGATTCTGTCTCACTCCAGCATCCGCGAGATAAAACATCTTGAATAGCCGTATCTTCTTTAGGAGAGAAAATTCGGCCATTACCTGGCACAGTGCGCACTAAGTGGTGGAACTGACGCTTAATCGCCTCAAGATCATCGAAGATGTCAGCATGATCGAACTCGAGGTTATTCATTACCAAGGTTCTTGGGTGGTAGTGAACGAACTTAGATCGTTTATCAAAAAAAGCACTGTCGTATTCGTCAGCTTCGACCACGAAGAACATGCTTTCACCAAGGCGAGCAGAGATACCAAAGTTACCTAACACGCCGCCCACTAAGAAGCCAGGCGCATAGCCACAGTCTTCTAAAATCCAAGCCAGCATGCTCGATGTTGTTGTCTTGCCATGCGTTCCCGATACCGCTAATACCCAACGATCATGCAACAAGAACTCTTGCAACCATTGCGGGCCTGAGGTGTATCTAAGGTTGTTATCCAATACATACTCAACACACGGGTTGCCACGACTCATCGCATTACCAATCACCACGAGATCAGGCCTTGGTTCTAACTGGCTTGGGTTAAACCCTTCAATAATTTCAATCCCTTGAGACTCCAACAAAGTGCTCATTGGTGGGTAAACATTCGCGTCACTACCGGTAACCTTGTGACCTAATTGACGAGCCAATACCGCTGCACCTCCCATGAAGGTGCCACAAATTCCTAAGATATGAATATGCATAAATTGCTTCCAAACGCTTGGCTAAATGAACCATGTCTAAATCAAACTACTGCACTCATTATCATTAAATGGCGATTAAAAGCGAGTAGCAATGCAAAACAAATTTAGTCGACATAGTAAGTGAGATCTGCGTCGCTTAGTTCATTACCATTAAAAAGATCTAACCTTTAGAATTTAAGTAGGCGTCTAGATGAATAAAGCCCGAGTAAGAGGCAAATTCTATAGTGCTCAAATCCCCCTAATATTGAGAGAAGTTTAAGGAAATAACATGTCTGAGATGCGCACCCTTGGTGAGTTCATTGTTGAGAAACAGAGTGACTTCCCCCATGCAAGCGGTGATCTATCATCCCTTTTGTCGTCTATTCGACTTGCTGCAAAAATTGTTAACCGTGAGATCAACAAGGCTGGTCTAGTCGACATCACTGGCGCTGTTGGTACAGACAACGTTCAAGGTGAAGAACAGCAAAAGCTAGACCTTTACGCGAACGACAAGTTTAAAGCGGCTCTAGAAGCTCGTGATCAAGTTTGTGGTGTTGCAAGTGAAGAAGAAGACGAAGCTGTCGCCTTCAATAAAGAGCTCAACAAAAACGCAAAATACGTCGTTCTGATGGACCCACTTGATGGTTCTTCAAACATCGATGTCAATGTATCTGTTGGTACAATCTTCTCTATCTATCGTCGAGTATCGCCTGTTGGTACCCCACCAACACAAGAAGACTTCCTACAGCCAGGACACAAGCAAGTAGCCGCGGGGTACGTAATTTACGGCTCTTCAACTATGCTTGTTTACACAACTGGTGCAGGTGTAAATGGCTTCACCTACGACCCATCTCTGGGCACCTTCTGTCTGTCTCATGAAAACATGATGATCCCTGATGAAGGTAAGATTTATTCCATCAACGAAGGTAACTACATTCGCTTCCCTACGGGTGTTAAAAAGTACATCAAGTACTGCCAAGAAAATGAGCCAAGCGACAACCGCCCTTACACATCACGTTACATCGGTTCTCTAGTATCAGATTTCCACCGTAATCTTCTGAAAGGCGGTATCTACTTATACCCGAGTACGCAAAGCCACCCTCAGGGTAAACTGCGTCTGCTGTACGAGTGCAACCCAATAGCCTTCATCATGGAGCAAGCTGGCGGTATTGCCTCCGATGGCGCCCAACGCATCATGGATATAAAACCAACAGAACTGCACCAACGTGTGCCTTTCTTTGTCGGTTCTAAGAACATGGTGAAAAAGGTAGAAGAGTTCCTTGAACTTAACCGAGACTAATCATCTCGCTTATTTCTCAAATTAACGCCATTAAAAAAGCCAGCATTTACATGCTGGCTTTTTGTTCTACAACTCAGAATACATAGATGTTACGGATAGATAACTATTACGAATTGTCCCGCTTACACCAGTCACCCGAAAGTATTTCTTTATTAGCCGTTAGATCAAGCTGATACAAATATACCCATGCTAATCCAAATATAGTCTCTATTTGTTCGCGACGATACTCAACAGGAACATCTTCTAGCCGATCGAGCGAAGCCAAAACTTCATCGTTAATGATATAGACCTCGCCAACGACATTTTTCTTTCCAGAAATCATCGCCGGATAGGCACCTAAATCAAAAAGAGCGTATTCCTCAGGGGTGTCAAACCTTCCTAAGCACTCACACTGCTGCAAATAGTGGTGGTTGGACTGACCTTGCCTCAAGGTTCCATAAACAAAAACAAGTTGCTGCATAACCCCTCCTAAGCATTCGTAATCCGCTAATCATTCACGACTCAAGTGTTACTCGAATTCAAATTGATAGAGAAGATCCACGGCACTGTCTAGCCCCGATACGGCTTCAACATAGAGATCCTGCATCAATCGATAACGAACAGTAAACTCACCTAACGAGTTAAAGATACCTACGCCATACTTCACCTGTAAACCAGGGAGAATGTAGCCGCTGACCGTAACCTGGGAATCATCTCCAGAGCCTGCAGTATCCAGTTGCAAGTCCTGTACGCCAAAAGCCTCACCAATTTCGCCGACAACCTTGCCGCTCTTCGCTAAGCTTAAGCCAATTAAGGTCGTTGTCATTGAACCATTCGACTTACCATCAATATCTTGACCACGCAAAATATAAGACAACGCGTTGGCTTGCGGCATCGCAGGATCAGAATAAATTTCGATGGTCGGCTCTGTCGCCGGGCCTGTCACTCGAATACCAGCAGTCACATCATCCTGAGTATTATCAGGGTTACGTATCGCATTGATCGCTACATATGGCTGATCCGGAGGCCCATTCATTAGAATCTTACCTTCTTTGATCAAGAGATCTTGTCCAAAGGATTGGTAAGTACCATCGACGATATTTACCTCACCTGTGATAAAAGGACCTTGGTCTTTTTGAGCCACGTTGAGCTTGCCGACCAAATCACCTTCAAGACCAAAAGCAGACAGTTTAAAGTCATCGCCAATGGAGATATTAATATTGGTCATCACATTGAATGGAATCGTGTCTTCGCTCTCTGGCTCAAGATCTTTATTCAAGATAACTTGATCAGAAGAGACGCCGACCGCTGACGGTGGTAAGTCTTCGACAACGATACGTCCCCACGGTAATGCGATATCACCCGTAATTTTTGCAAGCTCTGGCGTGACATCAATGGTCATATCAGGCACGACCTTCACCTTAACCATAGGTGGAATATCAACCATCAACTCATCAGCAAACACTCTAACGTTAGAGTGCCATGCTTTAAGATCCTGCCAGTCCCCGGAGCCTTCGATATCAAGGTGACCATCGGGTGTTTCAACATTGGCATCTAACTTCGCGCTGTAGCCGTCAAAATCGAGGTCAATACGACCATCTTTAATATCGACTGGTGTGACATCGCCTTTGACTTGAATACCATCAACAGAGAATTGACCAAAGACTTGAGGATGCATCAAAGAGCCTTTTACCTGTAGGTCACTCTCAAGATCGGCCTTCAACAGGCTGTATTCGCCGAGGATTGGCTGTAAGAAGTCCAAATGGAAAGTTGTCAGCTTAATTGCCGCATCGACCATTTTGTCTTCTGCGAGAATGTCTGGTAACGACACCGTGCCAGACAGGTCACCATTATCAGACACATCCAACTTAAAGTCGGCGTTCAGTTGGTTGTCTTTTAGTTGGGCATTCAATGCAACGCTTTCCCAACCGAGTGTGATTGGCTCACCAACTTGTTGAACAGCCTGACCTTTCGGCATATCGACGCTTACCGTCACCTCAGGTTCACCTTGTTCCGACCATTTGGCATAAGCGGTCGCATTGACTAAGCCCTGTAATTGCGTTTCTTTAGGCATGAGGGCTTGGATCTGCTCAAAGTCGAATTGGTTAACGCCCAGTTTGGCCTCACCTGACTTTCCAGCGCGGATATCCTCATCCAGACACACGCTCGAACCCGATTGCTTCCAACAGTGCGCTTGAACGTCGGCATACTGCTTATCGACATCCGCCTTAATCGCAACGGGTTGGTCTAATACCCAAGGCCCCTGTTGAGTGGTAATTCTGACTCTGTCTAACGACCCATCCCAAATAAGAGAAGGCTTCTGAATCAATTCTCCAGAGATAGCCAAACTGGTCGACACTATATCGGATATCACATCAAGTGTTACGGTATGCTGCTTCTCACCGCCATTCACGGTTAAATCAATGCTTTCCACATTTTGTTCTTGATAGGTTAAGTTCTTAGCTTTCAATACAAGATCGGCTTGAGCTTCAGGCAATGGCAGAGGAACCACTGAGCCATTAAGCGATAAGGATTCTAGTGTTGCTTCGTTATTCCAATCGACCTTATCAACATTAAGTGCGAGATCGACCTTTGGCTCTTTCGTTGGGCCACTAAGCTGGATATTACCCATCACTTTACCCGTCAGCTCTGGAACACTCTTATCTAACTGTGGAAAATTAATCGCAACGCCCATACCCCATTGCTTATCCAGTTGCCCTTGAGCCTTAATCGAATTAACACCGTGAGCCAAGCTCAAACCACTGGTTTTCAGTTTAGGTTCACCGCTCGCGCTGCGATCTGACGCTGACAACTGCCCTTTGATATCCAGAGGGTATTCTCGTAGGATCCCCTCGATATCGAGCTTAGGTAGTTCAATCGCCCAACCACTCGCTTGTGTCAGTTCACCCGAAGTTACGATGCTTCCGCTAATGTTACCCTCGGCTTCTGGCCACTGCAGACCCGGTTGTATGTCTTTGAGCGTCACATCGGCTTGCCAATTAACGAGCTTCTTCCAGTTAGCTTTAACTACACCATTTAGTTCGCCACCCAAGGTATTCAGTTTCAAGCGTTCAAGTTCAATCTGTTCCGTGGTGCCTTTACCTTGTAGATCTATTGTTAAGGCAGGTATCTCCTTACCATCGGCTTCAGCTTTAAGCTGCACATTAAAACCATCTAATGAACCATCGGCTTTGAATTTCTCAATTGCAGCTTGGTAGTCACTTTTACCTGTCAAAGGCCATTGCGCTTTACCTCCCTCTAAAAGAAGGTCAAATGGCAGAGTCGGTTCTAAGGGTTGAATATCCCCAGACAACTTTGCCTCAATCAATTCGGAGAACTGAGACTCTAGGCTTAACTTAGCCACGCTGCCTTGTGCTTTCAGAGACAGTTTCTGACCAGCAAGATCGGTTTCTTTCACCAACGCACCCAAAGAAAGCTCTAGCGGATAGCCGCCCTTGAGCTCAACCTTCGTCGTTAGGTTCGCGCTTGCTTGTGGCATATCGAGTTCGAGACTGGAAACGTCAACCGTGTGTTTACCCGCGCGAGCTTCTAACCCGAGGTGATTCACAACAATTGGCGCTTCTTGTTCTAGAGTGAAACGGTTGAGATCAAAACGCTCAAGTACAACCTGCAAAGGAATCCAAACTTCAGGCAACTCGATAGCTGTCTTAGTTGCAGTATCTGGCTCGACTATTTCTGATTGTGGATCTTCAGTAGACTCTGCAAGTTTAACCTTAAGATCATTGAATAAAGTTGGCGATACTGTCAGCTTTTCCCCCTGCATACTCAGGGCAGTAGAGAACAAACCCCATTCAATTTCATGACCTAAGATATTCAGTTTGATATCAGATAAAGCGATTCGATTAATGACGATTGGTAGTGGTGTTTTTACCGATGTTACGGGCGGAGTAGGTTCTGCCTCTTCTGTAGAAGCTGGTGGCAATTCAGTAAGTGCAAAGTCCAGCCCTTGAATTGCTAAGCGGTCAACACATACTTGAGGGTCGAGCAGACAGCGCGGATTGATAGCCAATGCCAAATTTTCAACCTTGGTATCGATATGTAGGCTATCATCTTTAAACTGAACATTGTTAAGCGTAAAGCTTGGGAAAAGAGCGCCTTTAGTACTTTCCACTTTCAGTTGTGGCAATGCTTTTTCGGCGCCCCACAACACAGTATTCAACCCCGAATTGGTGAACAAAACAAAACCTAGTAGGGCGATTAACAATAGCAAAATCGACGTCAATGAAATCGACGCCCACTTGATACACTTACCCACCACTTTGATCATAATTCTGGCCCTAAACTAAAGTGCAGTTGGAACTCATCACCTTTTTTCGCATCTAGACCCCAAGCAAAATCTAAACTCACAGGACCGACGGGGGACGCCCAGCGAATCCCTACACCAGTACCATGTTTCCACTCTGGCGTGTCATTGAATGCATCACCAATATCGTAGAAAGCCGCTCCCCACCAATTCCCAACTAAGCGATATTGGTATTCAAACGAACTGGTTGCAATGAATTTCGCACCCGTTAGTGCGCCACTTTCATCTCGAGGAGAGATAGACTCATAGCCATAACCACGGATGCTATTATCACCACCCGCAAAAAATCTTAAAGAAGGAGATAACTTATCAAATTCGTCCGCAAAGTTTCCGCCGAATTGAAGGCGGGTTAAACCTCGGTGGTTATTACCAATGCTTCGAATCCATGCGGTTTGCCCTTGAAAACGTACGACTTGGGTTTCAGATAACAAGGTATCATCAGCCGCTTCAACCATGATGGTTTGTTTATCGCCCCACATCGGCATTGAACCGCCTCGGGTTCGAGTGCGTGAGAAAGAGACACCTGGCAACACAAACTGCGCCAAATCGTCTTGTAAACCTTGTTTATAGTTTTCGACTAGGTATCGAATGAATACCGTGCGTTGCCAACCATTATCTAGACGCCAGTACCTTTCTAAGGCTAAGTTTGACTCCAAACTCTTGGTATCACGGTTATCCAGATTCTTCATTCCATACTTAATTTGATAGTAGTCATTAAGCACGTCATCCAATGGGATTTTATAAGCCGCCGTAATCGTCTGCTCAGGCTTGGAGATCGATAAACTACTATTAAAACTATGACCTTTCTCATTAACCCAAGGTTTCTTCCATTTAAGGGTACCTTTTACACCCAAGTCTGTTGATACACCGATACCCGTTTCAATTTGGTTCCGCGCTTGCGGAGCAAGGCTTACCTTCATCGGAATTTCTCGACCTTCACCCAATTGACTTAAATCAGGCTCAACAAAGACTGAAGAGAACCAATCCGTATTGGAAAGGTTTTGGTTGTATTCACCAACTTTGGTTATCGAGTAAGGTTCGCCATCTTCAAATGGTTTAAGTGACTGCACCTTCTCTTCTTCTATTTGGCTACCAGTAACCTGAGTAGAGCCAAAGTGATAACGAATACCACTGTTATAATGAAGGCGGACATAAGCGCGGTTTAATTCAGGAGCGACTTCTAGTTTGCTAAGATCATACGCCCCATCGAAGTAACCTTTCGCTAATCCAAGATTGCGGATCGATGATTTTAAAGAGTCATAATTACCATGATTCAAAATCGAACCTTTAGACAACTTGCTCTTAGCTATTAAGGCCAAAAAATCAGGATCATCTTTGGCTTCACCAGTCAGAACAATATCTGAAGCATAAATAACAACCGGCTCTCCCGGCTCAACCGTAACAGTCAATTCGGTATCATCTTCAGAATGAGTAAATGTGATATTAGGTTGGTAGTAGCCTAATGCATTCAACGCTTCGTTGATCATCGACTCCAAGCGAGATTGAAATCTTAATGAGACCGAATACTCTTCTTCAGGAATCGCACTCAGATAAGCATCCACATTATCTGCAAGCGCGCCATCCAACCCTTTAATATCAAGGGAAACGTCAGCGAAAGCGAATGTCGATGACAGTAGAGTGCCAATCAGAACTGGTAAAGTTTTTCTTATCATGTTTAATTGGTGAAGAAGTTATCAATACGTTAATAAGTGAAAAGAAATCATACCGCTAAAAAGGCATTGAGTCTGTAACAAATCTGGTAATAACACGGTCTAATGTAAAGACTTAATCAATATTAACCAGCCGTTAATATGAGCCTCCAGTTAATATAAACCTAGATCTAATGTTAACTAACGCGGTAAACGTATGCGAAAAGGAATATAACATGCTAAACAAACAACAACTGGTTTCCGCAGCAACCGCATTACCGGGAAATGCTGACCCAATCCGAATCACTGAGCGCCATTTCGTCAATCAAACTGACTTGCTCAATACACCTACGGGTTCTCAACAAGAAGTCCTACTTGGTATGGGATGCTTCTGGGGAGCTGAGCGTTTGTTCTGGCAGTTGAACGGCGTTATTTCAACATCTGTTGGCTACGCTGGTGGATACACGATTAACCCCACTTATGAGCAGGTATGTAGCGGACAAACTGGCCATACCGAAGTCGTTCGTGTCATTTTTGATAGCGAACAAACATCTCTCGCTCAAGTACTTGAAATCTTTTGGGAGCGTCATGACCCAACTCAAGGGATGCGCCAAGGCAACGATTTAGGGACTCAATACCGTTCTGCGATATACACCTTCAGCGAAGAACAACAGACTATCGCTGAGCACTCTAAACGTGAATACCAACGAGCAATGACTGAATCATTGGGCAACGAAATCACAACGGAAGTTCTGCCTGCTGGAAAATATTTTTTCGCAGAAACCTACCACCAGCAATACCTAGCTAAAAATCCGAATGGTTATTGTGGATTGGGTGGAACAGGTGTGTGCTTCCCTCCGCAATAATGTGTTATACCAATCACAGTAAGTAAGTGATCATAAATAGCACAGGAAAAATGCTTGAGAACAAGGCAGAAATTTTTGATAAGTAGTTATTCTACAATCAAAATTTCTAACGATGTTATCGAGTGTTTTAACCAGCTAGGATTAACAGTTATTTACTACGATTGGTATTAGGCATACAAACTAGAACAACATCCATTAAAAAAGGGCTTCCGCTAGGAAGCCCTTTTTTAATGGAAATCTATTTGACGAAATGCAAATCTATAACAGTCAGTTACACCGGCAGCGCAGCAATGGTGCCGTTAACTTCTTTAAAAATCGTTAGCTTTTGTTTGTCTGAAACTTCAGGAAGAAGCACCTTGCCTTGGTCGAAGCGAAACTCTCCGATACCCTCTATAGCAAACTGGCCTTTGAACAGGACTTTAACGAAACGCGCCACCTGATGTGGACGGTAAGTAGAAAATTTTCTTAACATAATACAACCTCAATTCCATTTGAGTACTACAGCCACGTACCTGAACACCAACGTATTCAAAGCACATTAAATCGCTAATTCCTTTAGCAAACAGCAAGATAATCTATTGTTCATCTCGATATTGATGCATTATACCTTTTGGTAACAAGCCTGCAACTTATTTCTACACCGTACGATAAAAAAGTTAAAGAGGCATTTTTCAAATTTCATATTATACTTCCAGAGCAAACCAATAAGCGGAACAAAAATATAATGAAAAACAAAACTCTACTGGCTTTTTTAGCCGCAGCCTCTCCACTTTTCGCCAATGCTCATAATCTATCAGTCGGTGCAACTCTGCCTGCTGTCGATGTTAGCAACTATGGTGAAATCGTACTAAACGACGGAAATACTGGATATCAAGCTTGGGCAACCAATGATCTTCTAGGTAAAGTTCGCGTCGTTCAAGCTATTGCTGGCCGTAGCAGCTCGAAAGAGCTCAACGCACAACTGATGGCAGCAATTACAGCCTCGAAATTCGCAGAAGACAGCTACCAAACCACTACCATCATCAACCAAGATGATGCGATTTGGGGAACTGGGTCTTTTGTTAAATCGTCAGCAGAAAGTAGCAAAGAAGAATTTCCATGGTCTTCTATGGTGCTAGATGAAGACGGAACCGTAGCGTCATCATGGGCTTTAAAAGAAGAGAGCTCAGCGATTATCGTTCAAGACAAGCAAGGTAAAATATTGTTTGTTAAAGAAGGGGCATTAAACGACTCAGAAGTCACTCGAGTTATTGAGTTGATTAAAGCGAGCCTTTAATAAGATATTCGCGTCTTTTTCGAGACCTGACCAAAGGATATTGTTATATTATAACAGTATCCTTTTTTAATTCTGTGGTTAATCATCCTGATGTGGAAAAACACACCTAATAATGTGAAACGTAAAACAGGCTTCTTGCTTGGGCTGATGCTCATGTTGAGCGTGTTAGCAGCGACACATATTGTGGATATCGACCCACATCATCACTCTTCACATCACTGTGAGCTGTTTTCGATAAATCAGTTCATAACGGCGCATTCACTTCCACAGATCCCAGAGTTCCATTCGGAATTTACTGTCGCTATCACAGAGTCAGTCATTTCGTTACAGCGCCTGTATTTCGCTTATTTAGCACGTTCACCTCCTGTAAAGATTTCTTAATTACCACTACTTTTTAATTAACCTTTATTCAGGAAAAAAACATGAAACCTACTATTCTAGCCGTTGTTATCGGTATGACTGTCTCTACTAATGTTCTAGCTAACGAAGAATTCCGCTCTCACGAAGCACACGTGCACGGTAAAGTTGAGGTGAACATCGCTCAAGATGGGCAAGAACTGCTTGTTGAAGTAACAGCTCCCGGCGCTGATGTGGTTGGCTTTGAACATGCTCCAGAAACTGCTGAGCAAAAGAAAGTATTTGAACAAGCGATTGCGCAATTAAACAAGCCAGATGAGCTATTTGGTTTCAAAAATGCAAGCTGTACTCTGAAGTTCAAGTCGGTGACGAACACCTTGGAAGGCGATCATGATGACCACAAAGGCCATGACCACGCTGAACACGATCATGACGACCACAAAGGCCATGACCATGCAGAACACGATCATGACGACCACAAAGGCCATGACCACGCTGAACACGACCATGATGACCACAAAGGCCATAACCACGCTGAACACGATCATGACGACCACAAAGGCCATGATCACGCAGAACACGATCATGATGACCATGAAGGCCATGATCACGCAGAACACGACCATGATGACCACAAAGGCCATGACCATGCAGAACACGATCATGATGACCATGAAGGCCACGACCATTCAGAAGGTGGGCACGGCGAATTCACTGTCGAGTACCATTACCAATGTTCAGATATTGCGAAGCTAGATACCGTGAGCACTCAATGGTTCTCTAAGTTCAGCAACACAAAATCAATGACGGTAAACCTTCTAACTGACAGCGCTCAAATTCAAGAAGTGCTTAACGCAGATCGTATTAGTTTTCGATTCTAATTAGCATTAGATTGAATTAAACGTAGATACGCAGCCAAGTAAGTAGTCACTTACTTGGTTGTGCAAATCGGTGTGTTCTGGGAATTTATTTTTCTAATAGCTGTCCAGTAAATACACCGCTTTAATCATTGGAGCTAATATGTCTTTTGACAGTTCATCACTTGTGGTCAAACTCGAAAATATCAGCTTTCGTTGGAAGCCTGAATTACCCCCAACACTAGAGATCCCCTCACTGCATATCCAAGCCCAAGAGCACCTTTTCATCAAAGGGCCTAGTGGTTGCGGGAAATCAACATTGTTAGGGTTACTGACCGGAATCAACCAAGCTGAACAAGGCGAAGTATCTATCCTTGGCCAAGACCTCACACAGCTAACACCTCGTCAGAGGGACAAGTTCAGAGCCGATCATATTGGCTATATATTCCAACAATTTAATCTGCTTCCTTACTTGTCAGTGATCGACAACGTGACGCTTCCTTGTCAGTTTTCTAAGATTCGTAAGCAGCAAGTCACTGAAAGTCAGAACAGCCTGCAAGCAACCGCTCAAGAGTTGTTACTACGATTAAAGCTACCTCAAGCTCTAATGGACAAGCCTGTTACCGAATTGAGCATTGGTCAACAACAACGTGTTGCTGCCGCTCGTGCTTTGATCGGCCAACCGAAAATCATTATTGCCGACGAGCCAACCTCGGCTTTGGATCATGACAACCGAGAAGCCTTCATCGAATTGTTACTAGAGCAAGCAAATCAAGCCGGGTCTACTCTGATATTTGTCAGTCACGATCCAACATTAGAAAAGCTATTCACTCGAACCATAGATTTAAAAACCGTTAACCAAGCTAAGGTTGTCGTATGAAAGTAATTACTCACTTAGCCCTAAAAAGCGTACTCAACCGTAAAGCCACCGCTATTCTGACGATTCTCACCGTGGCAGTGTCAGTGATTCTATTACTCGGTGTTGAACGTGTAAGAACCGAAGCAAAAAGCAGTTTTGCTAATACGATTTCAGGTACCGACCTTATTGTTGGTGGCCGCTCTGGTCAGGTAAACCTACTGCTTTATTCGGTATTTAGAATTGGTAATGCAACCAACAACATCGACTGGAAAAGCTATCAAGAATTTAGCCAGCATAATGCTGTAAAGTGGGCGATACCCATCTCATTGGGAGATTCACATAAAGGCTTTCGTGTAATGGGCACGAACCATAGTTACTTTGATAATTATCGCTATGGAAGTAAGCAACCACTTACTTTTCAGCAAGGTAAAGAGTTTAATCAGCTATTTGATGTCGTGATTGGTGCCGATGTCGCGAAGAAGTTAGATTACAAGATTGGTGATCACATCATTCTGGCGCACGGTATCAGTGATGTCGCCTTCAGTCGCCACGACAACCTGCCTTTCACCATTGTAGGAATACTCGCGCCAACCGGCACACCAGTAGATAAAACGGTGCATGTCTCGTTAGAGGCCATTGAAGCGATTCACGTTGGTTGGGAATCGGGGGCTAACCTAGGCCACACACCGAATGCTGAAGCGCTAAAGCAACGTGACTTCCAACCAAAGCAGATTACCGCGATGATGGTTGGCCTTAAATCGAAGATCCAAACCTTTGCACTGCAACGAGAAATCAATAACTACCGCCAAGAACCTTTGAGCGCCATTATGCCAGGCATTGCGCTTCACGAATTGTGGGGAATGATGGCCGTAGCAGAGCAAGCACTACTGATTGTTTCAGGGTTTGTGGTAATCGCGGGACTGTTAGGGATGCTGAGTAGTCTACTCACTAGCTTGCAAGAAAGACGTCGAGAGATGGCCATTCTGCGCGCGATGGGAGCAAGGCCTCGTCATGTGTTCGGTTTACTGATCAGTGAAGCAAGTGCCCTAACCTTCCTCGGTATCACATTGGGTGTTGCCGTGTTGTTTGCGCTAATCGCAGTAGTTGCTCCTATTGTGCAACAAAGTTATGGTATCAACATATCGGTATCCGCAATCACACCCCATGAGTGGAAACTGCTTATGTTGGTGCAAGTTGCCGGAATCATTATTGGCTTTATTCCCGCTTTCAGAGCTTACCGTCAGTCATTGTCTGATGGCATGACTATCCGAATCTAAAATAGGAACCTACGATGCAACGCAAATTCCTACTGATACTTGGGTTACTTATGTTCCCATTTATCAGCACAGCTCACGCTGAAACCACTCAGACTGACGAATCGGTATTAACACTCGATTGGATTGACTTGATTCCAGAGTCAGAGCGAGCACAACTCGACTCATTTGGTATGCCTATGGTTAACCACGACAGTATGGACAAACCTCAACAATCGACACTTGGCGCTGTTCGCCCAGAGCTGAATGGCAGCACAGTCAAGATTCCTGGCTTTGTGATTCCATTGGAAGGCGATGAGAACATGATCACTGAGTTTCTGTTAGTACCGTACTTTGGCGCATGTATCCACGTACCGCCACCGCCGCCGAACCAAATCATCTACGTGAAGTTCCCACAAGGCGCTCCAATCCAGCAGCTATGGGATGTGATTTATTTAGTAGGTACACTAAAAACCGAGTCAATAAGCCACGACTTAGCTCAAACCGGTTATCTTATTGAAGGTACTGCGATTGAAGAATATGACGACATGTAGTCATTAGAAGGGTGGCTCAAGGATGAGCTGCCGTCACTGAACGAGTGAGATCATTCAATAACAGTTTAATAACGATAATTTTATTCTAAATTATGCGATGTAATTAGACAAGTACGCTAGAACAGCGACATAAGTAGCGAGTAATAACCCTATACTAAGCTGTTTCTTCAGCTTGTTATCATTGACTTGATTCATAACTCCTCCTTGAGAATTACAACAAATTTAACATTTTATTATCATTAGCAAAAGTAAAATTTTGTTGAAACCTTCAACTCTGCACGCAAAATCTAGCCACCAATAAGATAAAGAGTTACATTTTAGACAGTTATACCAATCACAATAAGTAAGTGTTCAGAAATAGCGTAGGAAAAAGGCTTGAGAACAAGGAAGCTCTTTTCAATAAATAGTTTTGATAAGTAGTTATTCTACAATCAAAAATTCTAACGCTGTTATCGAGCGTTTTAACAAGCTAGAGCGAGCAATTATTTACTACGATTGGTATTGAGTCGTCTCCTAACGGTACTCTTATGTCAGAAACCAAACAGCCAGTGATCATTGAGCATGCTAGCGATACACAGCAAAAGCATAAGAAAAAGCCTCATATTGCCGATAGTGCAAGCAGAATGCGGCACATCGCACAAAGCTTCGGCCTCGATTCCTTAATTAGTCATAGTGCAAAGCCAAACGATAAAGCTGAGAGTACGCTTATCGAACGGGCACTATTACGAGAGAAAAAACGTAGAGAACTTCGCCAAAAGAACCTAGAACAGATTCTAAAGTTGGCACACTCTTCATGTAAGGATGAAGCGGCTGGAGACCCTGATCAGGACTGGCTATACCGTTTCTTCGATATGGCACAAGAGATCCACAATACATCGATGCAGAGGCTGTGGGCTCAAGTACTGAAACGAGAAGTCACCAACCCAGGCTCGACGTCGATGAAAGCGCTGCAGATCTTAAAAGACATGACACCAAAAGAAGCGCTCACCCTGCAAAGAGCAGCGTCACTGGGTTGTAGCTTTGGTAGCGATAACAGCAGAAAACTGTTGCTCGGCTTTAAATCCCATGCTGGAATCTTCAGCTTTGGTAAAAGGGACACCACCAACACCATCAATCTTGGTGGACACAACCTTCCCTACTCTAGCTTGCTCCACTTGATTGAACTCGGGATTATTCTGGGCACAGAATTAGAATCTGGAGAGATTGATTTCGATCCAGCTCTGCACTTAACTTATCAAGGTAAGGGCATGTCACTGGCACCATTATCAAAAGGGGTGAAGCTGATTTACTACCGATTCAGCCCAACAGGCAATGAGCTTTGCAACTTACTTGGCAACAAGCCTAACACGCAGTATTACGACCAACTGATTGCGCTATTGAGCCAAAAGTTTACGGTTCAAACAAAAGTTAAAAGCAGTGTGAACTACACCGTCTAGACAATCGATACTGTAAAAAATAGACGGTGTACGCTGTGAAGAGTATTGATAAGAGTGAAGAGAATCTAGAGGATAAGGTTCTTGTCTCGGAAAACCAAGGCTGCACTATTTATCCGTAGTGAATTAAGCAGATAAACAGGAGAGTAGCCTTAGTCATACCAGCGATCTCAATTGGATAAAATATTACGCTTCTCTAAAGCATCAATACACAATTCGACCAGTTCATCGAGTGTCTTTTCGCCCGCAGGAAGATCTATCTCAGGATGCTTAGGCGCTTCGTACACTGAACTAATACCAGTAAAGTTCGGGATGTCTCCAGCGCGTGCTTTTTTATACAGACCTTTCGGGTCTCGCTGCTCACACACCTCAAGTGGTGTGTTTACAAATACCTCAAGAAACTCACCTTCCGGCAATAAGTCTCGCACCAACTGTCTTTCAGCTTGATGTGGGGAAATAAACGCTGACAAGACGATCAAACCCGCATCCGCCATCAATTTAGCGAGCTCACCAATACGACGAATATTCTCTCGACGGTCTTGCTCTGAGAAGCCAAGGTCGCTACATAACCCATGACGGACATTGTCGCCATCCAATAAGTAAGTATGGTAACCAAGTTGGGCTAAGCGGTTTTCTAATGCTCCAGCAACTGTTGATTTCCCTGAACCAGATAATCCAGTGAACCAGAGCACAGCTGGTTTCTGTGATTTCAGATCCGCACGAAATGTTTTATCAATCGAATGTTGATGCCACACAACATTCTCATCTTTTGGTTTGAGTACTGCGGTCATAATTAGTCCTTTAAATAAACAGCATTAAAATGGGAAAAAGTAAGGAATCAGGGTCAGCACCAAGCCCGAATAGACAATCGAGATTGGGATGCCGATACGTAGATAATCCGTGAGATGGTAATTACCTACGCTATAAACAAGTAAATTAGTTTGGTAGCCGTATGGCGAAATAAAACTGGCACTGGCACCAAATAGAACCGCCATAATGAATGGCATAGGGTCAACGCCATAGCCGATAGCCATGCTATAGCCGATTGGGAAAGAGAGTGCTGCGGCCGCATTATTGGTAACCAGTTCTGTTAGAACCAAGGTCATAAAATAGGTCGCGACTAACGCACCAAACACGCCCCAGCCATTAAAGGCTTCCATAAACATCAGCCCCATACGCTCAGACAGCCCAGATGAAATCATCAGTTGAGCAATAGACAGAGCGGAGCCAACGATCACCACAATATCAACCGGAAAACGGCGACGGAGTTCACCCAGTTGCACCACACCAAAGGCCACCAGCAACAGTAAGAAACCAGCCAGCCCTTTGATAATCGGCACGACTTCAGCAAGGGCTAGACCAATCACACTGGCAAAACCGAGCAATACAAACGTCGATTTATCGGCATCAAGCTTGGCACTCGAGTCCAAGTCATTCATCAACACAAACTCTTTGTTGTGTTGCTGGCGCTGTTCTTCAAAGCGTTTACCGGGAACCAAAATCAAGGTATCACCAGCGGTCAATGTGATATTCCCTAGCCCACCTTCAAGGCGCTCATGGCCACGACGAATAGCAACTACAACTGCATCGAAACGGTCTCTAAACTGGCTTGTTTTGAGGGTTTTATTACAGAAGCTTGCCGACGAACTCACCACCACTTCAACAAAGCTCTGGCCGTTAAGGTGATGCTGGCCAAACAGGGTCAACCCTTGAATTTCTTGTAGTGTCGCTACGCTTTCAACGTCGCCACAAAACAGCAACCGGTCACGAGCTTGAAGAATAAAATCAGGGTCAATCGAAGCCGTGGTCTTACCGTCGCGAATCACTTCGGCTAAGAACAATTTTCTCAAAGCTCTGAGATTATTTTCGCTAACACTGCGGCCAACTAACGGTGAGCCAGGTTCAACTCGCGCCTCTAGAAAGTAAGGCAGATCGTCCTGCGACCCATCATCGTAGCTTGGTAAGAAGTAACTCAGAGGGATAAGAATCAAAACACCACCCACCAAGACCGCTAAACCGATCAAGGTTGGTGTGAAAAAGTTTAAGCTTGGCAATCCCGCATCTTCAACAAAACTATTGATGATCAAATTGGTTGAAGTGCCGATCAATGTCAGGGTTCCGCCTAAAATGGCAGCGTATGACAAAGGGATAAGTAACTTAGATGGCGCGTGCTGTTGATTGCGTTTGATCGCACCGATCAAAGAGACAACCACCGCTGTGTTATTAGTAAAAGAAGAAAGTAGCGCTGTGGAAATACCCAACTTCGCAACCACGGTACCTAGCCTACCTTCAGAGATATTGCGGCTAACCCAGCTGATTAAGCGAGTTTTCTCCAACGCACTTGATGCGAGGATCAGAAGAATTAAAGTCAGTAACGAGGAGTTAGTGAAGTTATTGGCTAGGCTCGACAAGTCGATCATACCAGCCATAAAAGCAATAAAAGCCGCGCCAGCAAAGATAAAGCTTGGCTTAATACGGGTAACGAGCAGGCAAGTAATGATGCCGAGCAAAATCGCTAATACAAATCCTTGTTGCCACATATACCCGTCCTTTATGGCGGAAACAATCGGTTTCCGCCTGATTCAATAAGCTGTTACTTGGTCGTTTATGACTTCAGTAATTGGCTTAGATCTTTGGCATCCCAATGAGGGAAGTGCTTACGAACTAGAGCGTTGAACTCAAGTTCAAATGCAGAGAAGTTACCGACTTGCAGTTCAACAGAGTCCAAACGGTCTCGAATCAAACCAGCACCAACCGTCACGTTGGTTAGACGGTCGATAACGATGAAGCCACCGGTATCGGCACTTTCACGGTATTTATCCAATGCGACAGTCTCGTTCAGTGACCATTCACACAAGCCAATACCATTCAGTGGCAACTCATCGACAGCGTGGGTCGACAGGTTGTTGATGTCATACTGGTGACGAACCGTTTCAACCTGACCGACGGTTTTCTTGCCTGCGATTTTGATGTCGTAAGCTTTACCCGGTTGCAGTGGTTGTTCTGTCATCCACACGATGTCTGCCAATACATGGTTGGTTGATTCAATCTGTGCATTTTCTAGCACAATCAAATCACCACGGCTGATATCGATTTCATCTTCAAGAGTCAGTGTTACCGCCAAACCCGCTTGTGCTGATTCAAGTTCACCATCAAAGGTCACAATGCTTGCCACCTTAGAAGTTTTACCTGAAGGCAACGCCTTGATTTCATCACCGACGCTGACACGACCAGAAGCCACGGTGCCAGCAAAGCCACGGAAATCTAAGTTAGGACGATTGACATACTGCACAGGGAAACGGAATTCGCCCGCAGAACGTTTTTGGTCAATGTCTACGTTCTCTAGCACTTCTAATAGAGACGGACCTTCGAACCATGTAAGCTCTTTGCTTGGCGCAGCAACGTTAATGCCTTCAAGCGCGGAAACCGGCAGAATTTGAATGTTAGTTTCGCCTTCTAGGTTTTCAGCAAACTCTAGATACTGATCGCGAATCTCCTCAAAACGATCTTGCGAGTACTCGACGAGATCCATTTTGTTGACTGCGACGATGAAATGCTTCAAACCAAGCAGGTTAGAAATAAACGAGTGACGACGTGTTTGATCCAGTACACCCTTACGAGCATCAATCAAGATCACAGCCAGATCACACGTTGAAGCGCCTGTTGCCATATTACGCGTGTACTGCTCATGCCCTGGGGTATCAGCAATAATGAATTTACGTTTTTGAGTCGAGAAGTAGCGATAAGCCACATCGATCGTTATGCCTTGCTCACGCTCAGCCTGTAAACCATCAACAAGCAATGCCAAGTCAGGTTTCTCACCTGTGGTACCCACTCGTTGGCTATCAGAGTGAACCGCTGCTAACTGATCTTCATAAATCTGTTTTGTATCATGGAGCAAGCGACCGATTAAGGTACTTTTACCGTCGTCTACCGAGCCACAAGTTAAAAATCTAAGCATAGATTTATGCTGATGCTGACTTAGATAACCTTCAATCCCTAGTTCAGCCAATTCGGCTTCTACTGCACTATTCATTTTTCTTTCCTTAGATTCTTAGAAATAACCTTGGCGCTTTTTCAGCTCCATAGAGCCCGACTGATCATGGTCAATCGCTCGACCTTGACGCTCACTGGACGTTGCCACCAGCATCTCTTCAATAATGCCTGTTAGCGTATTCGCCTCAGATTCAACGGCTCCGGTTAATGGGTAACAGCCCAAAGTACGGAAGCGAACGCTTTTCTCTTCAATCACTTCACCTTCTTGCAGTTCCATACGGTCATCATCAACCATGATCAGCATGCCATCACGCTCAACCACAGGACGTTTGTCTGAAAGGTAAAGTGGAACAATATCGATGCTCTCTAGGTAGATGTACTGCCAGATATCAAGCTCAGTCCAGTTAGATAGTGGGAAGACACGAATGCTTTCGCCCTTATTAACCTGACCGTTGTAGGTGTGCCAAAGCTCAGGACGCTGGTTTTTTGGATCCCATGTATGGTTCTTGTCGCGGAAAGAATAAACACGTTCTTTCGCTCGAGATTTTTCTTCATCACGACGCGCACCACCAAAAGCGGCATCGAACCCGTACTTGTTTAACGCCTGCTTAAGGCCTTGAGTTTTCATGATGTCAGTGTGCTTAGAAGAACCATGTACGAACGGGCTACATCCCATCTCAATACCTTCTGGGTTCTTATGTACTAAAAGGTCGAAGCCGTACTTTTTAGCCGTACGAGCACGAAACTCAATCATCTCGCGGAATTTCCAATCCGTATCAACGTGCAATAGTGGGAATGGAATCTTACCTGGATAAAACGCTTTGCGAGCTAAATGAAGCATCACAGAAGAATCTTTACCGATGGAGTACATCATCACTGGGTTATCAAACTCAGCAGCAACTTCACGGATAATATGAATACTTTCCGCTTCAAGCTGTTTTAGGTGGGTTAAACGTTCTTGGTCCATTTCAGTGCTTCCTTTAAGGCTCGCAGTACGAGCAATTCATTACTTGGTCTTGCCAAGCAAGGGATTTAACTCATCCACTTGAGTGAATGGGAGTATTGGCACTAGAAGAAAACAGAAGCTTCGTTTTGAGCTATCCTTGCTATTCATCTGCCTGATACGTCCTTGATATAGGCATTATGACGAGCCTCTCATATTACTGGAAATTCTAAAATTTCATTTTTTATTCGAAAAGCTGATAAGGGATGGGATTCATCGATAAATAGGTGAAATGAATGGACTAATACTATCGATGTGATTTGTACATTGATTGAGCAGGTTTGGGAGGCGTCTTGCAGAACACCATAAAGTAATCGATCTAAGTCACGAATTAACATTCGTTGTAATCATTGTTTCATTCGGTTTTGTTACATTACGCAACGAATTTTCTACTATCCACTTTGGAGCTACAAAATGAAAGTTGCAATGAAACCTTTGTCATTGGCTGTACTTGCGGGTCTTGGTTTGACTCTAGCAGGCTGCACAACAACACCAGATACCGATGAAGTGATTAAATTACGTGTCGTAGAAACGACGGATATCCATACCAACCTAATGGATTACGACTACTACAAAGACAAGCCATCGAAAAAAATTGGCTTAGCACGTACTGCAACTCTAGTAAAAGAAGCTCAAAGCGAAGTAACCAACAGCGTATTAGTTGATAACGGTGACTTGCTGCAAGGTAGCCCAATGGGTGACTACATGGCAGACAAAGGCATCGAAGCGGGCGAAGTTCACCCTGCATATAAAGCAATGAATCAACTAAGCTACGACGCTGCAAACCTAGGTAACCACGAATTCAACTACGGTCTTGAGTTCCTAGAAGAGTCTATCAACGACGCTGATTTCCCATACATCAGTGCTAACGTTTACGACGCAGAAACTAAAGAACACTACTTCACGCCTTACATCATCAAGACGCACACGTTTGAAGATACTGCTGGCGTAAAACATGAAGTAAAAGTGGGTTACATCGGTTTTGTTCCACCACAAATCATGACGTGGGATAAGAAGAACCTTGAAGGCAAAGTGATCGCTCGTGACATCATTGAGACAGCTAACGAGTTAGTGCCTCAAATGAAAGCGGAAGGCGCTGAAGTTATCGTTGCTATCCCTCACTCAGGCGTATCAACTGACCCGTACAAAAATGGCGAAGAGAACTCAACGTTCTACCTATCTGAAGTAGACGGCATCGATGCGATCGCATTCGGCCACTCTCACGCAGTGTTCCCAGGTAAAGGTTTTGATGACATTCAAGGCATCAACAACGAAACGGGCACAATGAACGGCGTTGCGGCAGTAATGCCAGGTCGTTGGGGTAGCCACGTTGGTGTTATGGATCTAACACTTGCACAAAAAGACGGTAAGTGGGAAGTCGTTAAAGGCCAATCAGAAGCACGCCCTATCTACGACAAGATCGAGAAGAAATCTCTTGCTGCGGCTGATGAGGGCATCGTAACAGCACTAGAAAAAGACCACGCAGGTACTCGTGAGTTTGTTAACCAACTGATTGGTAAAGCAGACGACGTGATGTACAGCTTCCTATCTCTAGTGCAAGACGATCCAACAGTACAAATCGTTAACCTTGCACAGAAAGATTACGTTGAACAGTTCATCCAAGGCGACCCAGACCTAGATGGTACGCCAGTACTTTCAGCAGCTGCACCATTCAAGGCCGGTGGCCGTAAGAATGACCCAGCAAACTTCACTGAAGTTGAATCTGGTCAACTGACATTCCGTAACGCAGCTGACCTGTACCTTTACCCGAACACGCTAGTTGCGATGAAGGTAACAGGTCACGAAGTAAAAGAGTGGCTTGAGTGTTCTGCTGGTCAGTTCAACCAAGTGGATGTTAACTCAACAGCACCACAACAGTTGATCGAGTGGGATAACTTCCGTACTTACAACTTCGATGTTATCGACGGTGTTGATTACCAAATCGACGTAACTCAACCTGCGAAATACGATGCAAACTGTAAAGTCGTTAACCCTGACTCACAACGTATTGTTGGCCTAACTTACCAAGGTAAGCCAATCGACATGAAGCAAGACTTCCTGATCGCAACCAACAACTACCGTGCATACAGTGCTAAGTTCCCAGGTACGGGTGAAGACTTCATCGCATTTGATGCACCAGATGAAAACCGTACTGTTCTTGCGAACTACATCTCTCGCGTAAGCAAAGAGCAAGGTCAAGTTAGCCCAACGGCTGATAACAACTGGTCATTTGCGCCAATCAAAACGGATAACAAACTAGATATCCGCTTTGAAACATCGCCAAGCGACAAAGCGGCAGAGTTCATCAAAGAAAAGGGTCAATACCCGATGAAACGTGTTGCAACTGACGATGTTGGTTTTGCTGTTTACCAGATTGACCTAACTAAATAGATTACCCAGTAATCCATAGTTAACATTCTGAAAGGCTGAGTTTAACGACTCAGCCTTTTTCTTTTGTTATTTATAAATCGAATCCACTGCTCTACTTTTCTCACCGTAAACACCCGCTAATTCAACCCCCAAACAGCACGACTCAAACCGTCAATCGATTTAAGTCCCCACAAAAAAACACTAATCAGCTGTAAGTTTTTCTCTGCTCCTCCTGTCTATTTAATTTACTACACTCAATGAATGGCCAATAAGCCATTCATCTATAGGATAGATAAGGGTATTTGATGAGCACCGTCGAGAGTATTCAAGCATGGTTAAATACAGGAGAAGAATCGCTGCTATGGCTGATGCTTGGCATTATCGCGCTTTCTTACTTGCTTGAAGATCTGGCGATTGTTACAGCGGCAGGTTTAGCCACTCAAGAACTCATGCTTCCTCAATATGCGTTGCTTGCCATTTTCATCGGAATTGCCACAGGTGATCTCGGCCTTTATTACCTAGGTAAATCAGGACGTTATTTCCGAGGCGTTCGTTACAAAGCCCTCACCAACCGATACTTTCGTGCACTTCGCACTAAATTACGTCAAAACGCTTTCAGCAGTCTTTTTGTCATCCGCTTTATTCCCGGGCTTCGTACCGTCGGTTTTACCTTAAGTGGCTTTTTCGCAATCCCACTGCCTACTTTCTTGTTTGCCGTTATTAGTGCCACTGCGCTCTGGACTGGCATTGTCTTCTCTGCCATCTACTATTTAGGGACATCAGCGTGGCTGCAAGCCTCTGAATATCAATGGATCATCATCCCGTGTGCCATCGCTTTGCTGTTTATCAGCAATCGATTAATGAATAGAACCTACTCTAGAGGATTATCATGAGTTCACCGCAAGATATTCGCATCATTCCAGCACATCAAATCAATGCAGGCATGCCCTTGCTTGAAAAAGATACCGTGCGCAGTGTCTCTCCTTATGAGTTTCTTCCAACGTGGTTCTTCTACACGCCAGTGGTGATTCAAAGCCTGATGCAAGGGTTACGGCACTTTGACTGGGCGCTACCGCTCATCGCCAATCCGAGCATCAAATTAAGCGGCATGGTAGGCGAATCAAAACACGAAATACTGAGCCTTGCCGGATCATCGAGTCAGCGCTGGATCTCTCCGTTTATCACCTTAACCAAAACGGATCTTAGCAGTAAGAAACAAGCCGAAGATGCGCGCAGCGCACTCATACAGTCGGATCTCGATTTCCCGATTGTGGCTAAACCAGATCTTGGTTGTCGAGGTGTTGGCGTTAAGCTGATCAACACACAAGATCAACTTGAGCAGTATGTTGAATCTTTCCCAAATAATGCTCGCTTTCTATTGCAAGAGAAGGCGCCTTATCAAGCCGAAGCGGGTGTTTTCTATGTTCGCTACCCAAACAAAAAGCAAGGCGAGATCATCTCGATCACACTCAAATACGCACCAATGGTGGTGGGCGATGGCAACTCGACACTCAAGCAGTTAATTGAAAATAGCCCGCGTGCTGGGCAGCTTAGTCACCTGTATATCCCTAGGCATGAAGATAAATTGGCTCAAGTGCTCGCAGAGGGTGAAGAGTTCCAACTCGCGTTTGCAGGCAGCCATAGCCGTGGCTGTATCTTCCGAGACGGCAACCAATACATCACTCAGGCTTTAACCGAACGCTTAGATGAGATATTCGACGACTTCGATGGTTTTCACTTTGGACGACTCGACGTCAAATTCAAGGACATGCACAGCCTAATGAACGGCGAGGACTTCACGATCCTTGAGGTCAATGGCGCAAGCAGTGAGGCCGGGCACATCTGGGATCGCAACACACCGCTGCGAGAGATATTTTCGACGCTACTCCTGCAATACCGCATTCTTTTTGATATTGGCGCTCAACAAAAACAAAGAGGACACCAGCCTCCTTCTTTTAAGAGCTTATTTAACGCGTGGCAAGAAGAGCGACGTCTTGTTCAACAATATCCGACCACCGATTAACTTTGTACGAGGATCATGAATGAACCCCATAGCCCAACCGAGCGCCCTCACTTCTTTCTCTCCTAGTATCAAGGGAGCGGTAGAGATATTGAATCAGGGTTTAGAGTTTTTGTTAGCCATATCTGACAGCGACTATCTGACACGAGCAAAGCCGCACGTCACAAGTTCTATTGGTGAGCATACTCGTCACACGCTCGATCTTTTTCACGCTTTGATTTTAAAAGAGAATGCGACCGTTGATTACAACACTCGTCGTCGTGGTCACCCCGTCGAATTCGATAGGTCGATTGCGTTGAAAGAGATCCATTACGTGATCAACTGGCTTGAACGATTAGACCGTAGAGATCTCGAAGCGCCTATCATGATCCAAACCGAAGTTTCGATGGATACACAAGTATTTGCTAGCCTGCCTTCTACGCTAGAAAGAGAGGTCACCTTTGCTGCTCTGCATGCCAATCATCACTATGCGATGATCAAAGTGATCACGACCTTTCTTGATGTTGAAATATGCAATACCTTTGGTTATGCCCCGACCACCAGCAGCTATCTGAGGGAGCAATAATCATGTGTTCAGTATCTTGGCTGCTTGAAGAAAATGGTTATCAGGTCTTTTTTAACCGTGACGAACAAAAGACGCGAGCACTAGCAATGCCACCTAAACAATATCGAGTTAACGGCGTCGATATCATCATGCCACTCGACCCAACTGGCGGTGGTAGCTGGATCAGTATCAATGAGTTCGGGCTTTCGCTATGCCTACTCAATAACTATCAAGGCATAGTGCCTGTTGGACCTTTAGTCAGCCGTGGTTTGCTACTCAAGAATCTATCATCGAGTCGCAACATCAGCCTGCTCTCTGAAGCATTTCATCAGCTCGACCTGCACTCTTTTGCCCCGTTTACCTTGTTGGCTTTTGCGCCGAATTTAACTCAGAACAATGGTTTGGTTATCGCCTACATGTGGGATGGTATTCAACAGCACATCGTCGACACCGATTCTCCACTCTTCTCATCCGGTGTTGATTTAGAGCGAGTACAAGCCTACCGACAAGCAAAATACGATCAGCTTATGACAACAGGAAAGAATCAGCAGAACTTACTTCATTTTCACTCTCACCATCATAGCGAACAGCCTCATTTAGCGACCTGTATGCATCGTGAAGACGCGCACACCGTGAGCTTTACACACTTACGCAATCTACACGGCCAAGCCTCGATGTTTTACGCACCCGGCTCGCCTTGTGAACCCATTAAACCATACCAGATAAATCAACAGCGTTTTACCTTCGATTTATCACCAGCAATCAATCTATAGATGGAGTCCATCATGAGAAAACTATTAACCATGGTCATGCTACTTGTTAGCCCGTACGTATTTGCCGCCGATGAAATCTACACAGGGTTCTTTAGCAGTAAGGCGCTCGATGGCTACGACACTGTGGCTTATTTCACTTCAGGTAAGCCTATTGAAGGCAGTAAAAAATTCAGCACCGAGTACAAAGGCGCGGACTGGTATTTCTCTTCTGAAAAGAATCTGACTTTATTTGTTAATAATCCTGAAAAATATGCCCCTCAATATGGTGGTTATTGCGCTTGGGCTGTTTCAGCAAAAAGTGATTTTGCACCCGGAGACCCGAATCAATGGACGATTGTTGATAACAAGCTTTACCTCAACTACGACCAAGAGATTAAACAGCGTTGGGAACAAGACCGAGCACAACATATTCAAAAAGCCGACACCATTTGGCCGCAACTGATCAAATAAGGGAATAACCATGACATTCACTCCAGCTAAACATATTCCTGCGGCATTTATCGCTTTCGTATTTGTTCAGTCGCTGTTTTTTAAGTTCACAGGCTCATACGAGACTGAGCATATCTTTGGCACCTTGGCGACATGGTCTGGCTTAAGTTGGTTCGGTTCATTTGGCGGCTACTTGATTGGGTTCGCTGAATTGATTGCGGCCATTTTGCTGTTTACTCGTTGGCATGGCCTAGGTGCCATCATGAGTGTGGGGATTATGAGTGGCGCGATATTTTTCCATCTGTTTACGCCGCTCGGTATTCAAATGCCTGAGTTTAACGCAGCGGGTGAAATTGTCGGTTATGACGGCGGATTACTGTTTGGCATGGCATGTCTAGTATGGCTTTGCGGTGCATTTTTAAGTGTAAAAGATTTCAAGAATCAAGACGGTTTCCTAAACAACTTTAGTCAATAAGGTAGCTTCATTATGATTGATAGTCCTTTTCGTTTACCACGTTACACGCCTTTTGGTTTAGGTGAGTCTGTTGTCGAGTGGGCAACTGGGCTATCTAAGCTAGATAAGCTCTATCAAGATAGACCTGATGAGTTATCTAGCTTTGAATTCATGCATCACACCTTGTCAGCATTGAATATCGACTATTCCGTTTCAGCAGGCGCCACTAATAATATTCCCGAACAAGGGCCAGTAGTCATTGTGGCTAACCACCCGCTTGGTGCGATTGAAGGCGTGATCCTTGCTGATCTCGTAGGATCGGTAAGAAAGGATGTGAAGGTGTTGGCCAATGAGTTGCTCAAGCGACTGCCTGAACTGGATGATCTTTTCATTGGGGTCGATGTCTTTAACAGTAAAGAATCGAAACGCACCAATGCTAAAGCTATTCGAGATGCCAATCGTCATTTAGCAGACGGTGGACTCTTGATTGTGTTCCCTGCTGGCGAAGTATCGAGTTACCGTAAAGGAGCCAAGACACTAACAGACATCGAGTGGAGCAAATCAGTCGCAAAGTTTGTTAAGCGTCACCAAGCCACCACGGTGCCTATCTTTATCAATGGCAAGAACAGTGAGCTTTTCTACCAAGCGGGCCGTGTTCACCCACTACTGAGAACGGCTTTACTTGGCCGTGAACTTCTTAATAAACGAGCGACTACCATCTCTATCTCTATTGGCTCTTCAATCCCATACTCAGAGATAAAATCGTTTGAACAAGAGATGGATATCGTCAACTATCTGCGACTCAATACCTATCTGATGAGTCAACAAGATAGCCCTAGTACGCCAATCCATGCGCCCTCTTTTGACACTCAGGTTATTGCGCCTATTCCATCAGAAGTACTCTCTATAGAAGTCGCGTCACTTCCTCAAGAAATGAGATTACTGGAACAGGGAGATTTTGAGGTGTACTGCACACCGAGCCAGTCGATCCCCAATTTAATGCGCGAGATTGGTCGAGTAAGAGAGGAGAGCTTTAGAGAGGTCGGCGAAGGCAGCGGGCTTGCCTGTGATTTAGATGAGTATGACCTTTACTACCATCAACTGTTTGTGTGGAACAAAGCCAAGGCTGAATTAGTCGGTGCATATCGACTTGGTATGGTCGACAAGTTGATCGCTGAGCACGGGCTTGATCAACTCTATTCCCGCAGTCTGTTTAACTACAATCAAGAATTCATCGATACCTTAGACAACAGTATCGAGCTTGGGCGTTCCGTAGTGAGCAAGCCTTATCAAAAGAGCCTTAACTCACTATTACTATTGTGGAAAGGTATCGCGGCCTTCGTGTATCGTCACCCTCAATACACTCACCTATTCGGCCCAGTCAGTATCAGTAATGATTACAGTCATAATGCTCGCCTGTTGATTGCGACGACCTTATCGATACATCATTATGACGAAGAAAAAGCAAATCTGGTTTCTCCTTCGTCACCACTTAATACCAGTAATCATGTGTTCTGGCAAAATCACCTGTTATCGTCATTGGCGAGTGTTCCTCTGCTCTCTAAAGTGTTAGCACGTATGGAGCAAGGAAAAGGCCTACCAGTATTACTGCGCCAGTATCTAGGGATGAACGGTAAGTTGGTGTGCTTTAACGTCGACCCATCATTTAATGATGCTCTGGATGGCTTGATTGTGGTTAACCTTAAGAAAGTACCACTGAAAACTCTTGGTAAATACATGGGTAGAGAACTTGCTCAAGATTATCTAGAACAGCACGCTCGACGCTGATTTAGCCCGCTCTGTACCTATACTCAAATAAGTGCGATGATTTCGACACTTATTTGGGTTAGGTTATTTCCATGCACACCTCTTTTATCGAACAACTACAAAGCTTCGACTTCTCTGAAAGTCAGATTGAATCTCTATTAGCCGTCGCGAAACCACTTGAGCTACCAACCAGACACATCCTGATCAATCAAGGTGAAATGGCGAGTTCAATCTACTTTGTACTTGAAGGCTTGTGCCACGCTTGTTATCTCACTGATGACGGCAAGCAATACAGCAAAGAGTTCTACTGGGAACAAGATTGGATCATCGGCTTTGAGAGTTTGATAAAAAACCAAGCGTCCCCTTACCTATTAGAAACGCTCACACCAATTACTATGTTAGAACTGCCAATGAACGCAGTTATCGAGTGGCGCGCATCAAACAACCCTTTGTATTTAAAGTTATTAGAAACTCAGCTGATGCATAAGGAAAACAAAGAACGCTTTATGCTGCTCTATACTCCAGAGCAACGCTATCAACTTTTCTGCGAACATTATCCCGACCTTGAACAGCGCTTGAACGACAATCAAATTGCTGCTTACCTCGGTATAACCGCGATCAGCCTGAGCAGAATCAAAGGTCGAATTAACAATAGTTAATGCCAACAATCATCGCACATAGTACATTCAGAGCATCGATAATCTCTGGATGTAAACATGATCACTTGGCACTCAATTCCCTTCTCTGAACTTTCAACACAGCAGCTTTATCAACTACTTAAATTACGAGTCGATGTGTTCGTCGTTGAACAAAATTGCCCTTATCCAGAACTCGACGGTAAAGATACACTCGCGGGTGTTGAACACTTGCTTGGCTATGCTGATGCAGAGTTAGTGGCGTGTGCACGCTTGTTACCACCAGGAACTTCTTACGACTACACGAGCATCGGCCGAGTGGCGACTAAGCAATCGGCAAGAGGCGATGGTTTAGGGCATCAATTGATAAAAGAAGCGTTAACACGCTGTGAGGCTCTTTGGCCGAGCACGACTATCGATATTGGTGCGCAACAACACCTAGAAAACTTCTATGCGAGCCACGGCTTCAAAACAATCTCTGAGATGTACTTGGAAGACGATATTCCGCACGTTGATATGAGATTAGAGAAGTAATGTCGAATATCACTGTCGGTATCCTATTGCTGATTGCAGGTAACTTGTTTGCCTCGCTTTCCGACGTAGCGGTAAAACTGTTGAATGGCGAAGTACCACCTCTTCAGTATATTTTTTTCCGACAGTTGATATCTCTACTCATCATCACCCCTTTGTGGCTACAGCAGAAAAAGGAACAACGACGCTTACAGCAAGCCAAAGTGACCATCATACGCGGACAGCTGATATTAATTGGCAGTGGATGTATGGTCGTCGCAATTACCCATCTATCTTTGGCCACCGCTAACGCTGTATTTTACGTAGCCCCCCTGTTGATGTTACCTCTATCTATGTTTCTACTCAAAGAGCAACCAGCACTTGGCAAGGTCATCGCCACCACTATCGGTTTTATTGGTGCATTGATTGTCTTGAGGCCATCGCAATTTCATTGGGCTGCATTGTTTGCATTAGGCACAGCTCTGACGCTCGCACTGTTCAATGTATTGGTAAGAAAGCTTCCGAGTGAGCAAACGGTGATCACTACGCTGTGGTGGACAACGTTATTCTCTATTCCAGCATCATTGGTACTGTGCTTCCTATACTGGCAACCGGTATCGGTGGAGCATTTGGGATACATAGCACTCAGTGCAACGTTAATCTTGAGTTACAACGGCCTTGCGGTTGCTGCCTACCAAAAAGCACACTCTAGCCAAATTGCCTTGGCTGAGTATTCAGGACTGGTGTTTGTCGCGTTAATAGGTGCAATATGGTTTGATGAGATACCAGATACGTTAACCTTTATCGGTATTATGCTCATCATCTTGCCACTCGCCCCTTTCAAGCGACCAAAAAAAAGAGCTAATGCTTAGCTCTTTTCTATCGTTTATATGTGTCTGGTGAAGTGCTTTAACTCAGGTTCACTATTCATCTATTTACTGCGACCAAAGCCACCATCTGATAACCGGAAAAACATCACCGAAGTATTGCCTTTCTCAAGCTGAAGAATGTCTAGTTGCCCACTCTCGGCTAGTTTGAATCGAACCAGCTGGCCTTTACGAATCTGGCTAAGCGGCTTGTCTGCACCTTCAATACGAACCAAAGCGTTAAGATCAGACAGCGGTAGATCATTATTTCGGAACACTTGAGCTAACGTATCTCCTTGCTTAACAAGATACTCTTGCCAACTGGTTGGCTCAGAAGAATTACTTTTAGCATTTTTCTGCTCGCTTAAGCCAACAGTATTTATCTCAAGCTCAACACGAGATGTTGCTGGTGCGTTGTCTACTTTAGGCTCTGGTAGCGGTGCAAACAATAAGATTAATATGATCGGCGAAATCACCATCAATAATTTCTGGTGTAATTTCGGCAATGATCCCCAAGTTTGCACTGTTGAGGTTTTCATTTTCTTTAGATCGATCGAGCTTAGTTTCTCTTTGACCTGATTCAGTCGGTCCTTGAACTCTGCTAAGTGGTCTACTTTCTGTTTTTTCTTTTGACGACGATTCATGCCACTGCGTCCTATACATTGAATAACTACAGTATAAAAACCAAAGTACCAACAGTATAGATCTTTCCGCGACAACAGAGAGCAAAGCAAGAAAATTGACATAGCTGTGATTTGGACACGGTAAAGCGTAAGTGATCAGAGGCTAGCCGTTTATTCAGGCTGCTAATACTGGTATTCTTACCCTTTTAGTACTGACAAAAAGAGTGACTTTTCATGTCTGAAGTAAAATTTGAAACTGTAGAGCAAAAAGCTAGCTACGGTATCGGTCTACAAATGGGCCAACAACTTGCTGGTTCTGGTCTTGAAGGCCTAAACGTTGATGCAATCGCTGCTGGTATCGCAACAGCTCTAGTTGGCGACATGCCAGCTATCGAAGTTGACGAAATCAACAACGCACTACAAGAGCTACACACTCGTGGTGAAGCTGCACGTCAAGAACTAGCTAAAGCTGCTGCTGCTGACGGCGAAGCTTTCCTAGCTGACAACGCTCTTCGTTCAGAAGTTACAGTTCTTGAGTCTGGTCTTCAGTACGAAGTACTAACTGAAGGTACTGGCGAAATCCCAACTGCAGACAAGCAAGTACGCGTTCACTACCACGGCGAACTAACTGACGGTACAGTTTTCGATAGCTCTGTATCTCGCGGTCAACCTGCTGAATTCCCAGTAACTGGCGTAATTCAAGGTTGGGTACAAGCTCTACAAATGATGCCTGTTGGCTCTAAGTGGAAGCTATACATCCCTCAAGATCTAGCATACGGTGAGCGTGGCGCAGGTGCTGCAATCCCACCATTTGCTGCTCTAGTATTCGAAGTAGAACTTCTAGCAATTCTTTAATTTCTATAAAAACCTTTAGTGAAACAAAAAACTATAGGTAAATTAGACTGAATTAGCTCAACGGCGATGTGACTACATCGCCGTTTTTCGTTTATAGTGAAAGAGTAAATTACTTTATTACTTAAGGACGAATAATGAAGAAAGTACTCATCACCGTTTTAAGCAGCCTTGCTGTGGTATCTTGCGCTAGTACTAGCGAGTCAGAACAAGTTAGCTCAACTTCCGATATTAACTATTCCCAACTATCACAAACAGCCCTTATGGCCGCTGTAGACATGTGGTCTCAAAAAAATGAAGCAACACCATTTACGAGCACCCTTGCTAATTCCCTAAGTGACAAAGCATCTGTAACAAATGAGCAAGCTATAGGTGGAGTAGGCTCCATGCTAGCTCTTGCCCAAAATACCCTTGATAACTTTGACAACCAAGAGCTCGAAATGCTTTTCCCTGGAATGTCGACGCTTGATTCTACCGGTTTAACGTCAGTATTGGACTCAAAAACATCTGTTGAAAATGCATTTTCAGGATTAGGTATGGATTCATCAATGGTTGCGGCGTTTGCACCAATCATTATTCAAGGGCTAGAGTCACAAGGCGCAACAAGCGGTCTCGTTGATTCACTCGAAGCTATTTGGTTGTAATAACCAGTGATTAATAATTGATTTAAAATACTTAAAGGGCGCTTCGGTGCTCTTTTTTGTGCGCTGAACAAAAGAGATACGAGATACGAGATATCATTGAGAAATGGAGCAGAGAAGGTAAAGAAAAGTGCCAAATATCGTGGTGCAATTCTTATGTCGGTCTCCTAATTCTACAGATACAAAAAAGCCGAGCTAATGCTCGGCTTTTGTATTAAGAATCTAGTATAGATTACTCAGCAGCTTCTTCAGCAGCTGGGCGGTCTACAAGCTCAATGTAAGCCATTGGAGCTTTATCACCAGTACGGAAACCACATTTAAGAATGCGAGTGTAACCACCTTGGCGAGCCGCGAAACGCGGGCCTAGTTCATTAAATAGTTTTGCCACAACTTCGTTATCACGAGTGCGAGCAAATGCAAGACGACGGTTAGCAACACTGTCTGTCTTAGCTAGGGTAATCAATGGCTCAATTACGCGACGTAGTTCTTTTGCTTTAGGCACGGTAGTTTTAATAACTTCGTGACGAACAAGAGAGCTAGCCATGTTGCTGAACATCGCTTTGCGATGACTGCTGTTGCGGTTGAGTTGACGACCACTTTTACGATGGCGCATGACCTAATCCTTCTAACTTTTCGATTAATCTTCAGCGATTGACGCTGGTGGCCAGTTTTCTAGGCGCATGCCTAGAGAAAGACCACGTGAAGCAAGCACATCTTTAATCTCTGTAAGAGATTTCTTACCAAGGTTTGGCGTTTTAAGTAGCTCAACCTCAGTGCGCTGTACAAGATCACCGATGTAGTGAATCGCTTCTGCTTTCAAACAGTTAGCAGAGCGAACTGTTAGTTCAAGATCGTCTACAGGACGTAGTAGGATAGGATCGAATTCTGGCTTCTCTTCCTTCTCCTCAGGTACACGTACATCACGAAGATCTACGAACGCATCCAGTTGTTCAGCTAAAATAGTAGCTGCACGACGGATAGCTTCCTCAGGTTCTAGAGTACCGTTCGTTTCCATATCGATAACAAGCTTGTCTAAGTCAGTACGTTGTTCTACACGTGCCGCTTCAACAGCATAGGCGATTTTATCGACCGGGCTGTAAGTAGCGTCAACAAGTAGACGACCGATTGGACGCTCATCTTCTTCAGTATGGATACGAGCTGAAGCTGGAACGTAACCACGACCACGTTCTACTTTGATACGCATAGCGATCTCAGCGTTGTCATCCGTTAGGTGACAAATTACGTGCTCAGGGTTAGCGATCTCTACATCACCATCGTGGGTGATGTCACCTGCAACAACAGGGCCTGAGCCTGATTTGTTCAGTGTAATAAACACTTCATCTTTGCCTTCAGCAACGCGTACAGCTAAACCTTTAAGGTTTAGAAGGATTTCCAGGATATCTTCCTGAACGCCTTCTTTAGTGCTGTATTCGTGTAGCACACCTTCGATTTCAACTTCTGTTACGGCACAACCCGGCATAGAAGATAGAAGAATGCGGCGAAGAGCATTACCTAGAGTATGGCCGAAACCGCGCTCTAATGGCTCAAGAGTTACTTTCGCGTGTGTCGTATTGATCTGTTCAATGTCAACAAGACGCGGCTTAAGAAATTCTGTTACAGAACCCTGCATTGTGTCCTCTCTTTTTTTAACCTTACTTAGAGTAAAGTTCGACGATCAAGTGTTCATTGATGTCAGCTGATAGGTCAGAACGCTCAGGCATACGCTTGAATGTACCTTCCATTTTGCCAGCATCTACTTCAATCCAAGTTGGCTTTTCACGTTGTTCAGCAACTTCTAGAGCCGCTTTAATACGAGATTGCTGTTTAGCTTTCTCGCGGATAGAAACAACGTCGTTTGCCGCTACTTTGAAAGAAGGAACGTTTACAACTTTACCGTTAACTAGAATAGACTTGTGGCTAACTAGTTGACGAGATTCAGCACGAGTAGCGCCAAAGCCCATACGGTAAACTACGTTATCAAGACGACCTTCAAGAAGCTGAAGCAGGTTTGCACCTGTGTTGCCTTTAAGACGTGCAGCTTCTTTGTAGTAGTTGCGGAATTGTTTTTCTAGAACGCCGTAAATACGACGAACTTTTTGCTTCTCACGAAGCTGAACGCCATACTCAGATAGACGACCGCGACGAGCGCCGTGTACACCTGGTGCGTTATCAATTTTACACTTGGTATCGATCGCACGGACACCAGACTTAAGGAATAAGTCAGTACCTTCGCGACGGCTAAGCTTCAGCTTAGGACCCAAATATCTTGCCATGATCTTTCTCCAATATTCCTAGAAACGAAACTTAAACGCGACGTTTCTTAGGTGGACGACAACCGTTATGAGGGATTGGTGTCGCATCAACAATGTTAGTGATACGGAAACCAGCAGCGTTCAGTGCACGAACAGTAGATTCGCGACCTGGACCTGGACCCTTAACCATAACTTCCAAGTTCTTTAGGCCATATTCTTTAGCCATTTCACCACAACGCTCAGCTGCAACTTGTGCTGCGAACGGAGTAGATTTACGAGAACCACGGAAACCTGAACCACCTGCTGTAGCCCATGCAAGAGCGTTGCCTTGACGGTCAGTGATAGTTACGATTGTGTTGTTGAAAGAAGCATGAATGTGCGCTACGCCATCAGCTACTTGCTTGCGTACGCGCTTACGCGCGCGAGTTGGTTGTTTTGCCATTGTACTCTACCTTATCCGACTATTTCTTGATCGGCTTGCGCGGACCCTTACGGGTGCGAGCGTTGGTTTTAGTACGCTGTCCACGTAGTGGTAGACTGCGACGATGACGAAGACCGCGGTAACAGCCAAGGTCCATAAGACGCTTGATGTTCATCGATACTTCACGACGTAGATCACCTTCTACAGTGTATTTAGCTACACCATCACGCAGTTGATCGATCTGCTCTTCAGTTAGTTCACTGATCTTAGCATCTTCAGCAATACCCACTTCAGCTAGAATAGCTTGAGAGCGAGTTTTGCCAATACCGTAGATTGCAGTAAGTGCAATTACAGAATGCTTATGATCAGGAATGTTAATGCCGGCTATACGGGCCATTATTCACTCCTAAGGGGGTTCATAAAAGAATTATCCGCAGCAAAGCCCGTTATGGATACGCTGCGGCATACTACTTCTTTTGCACGCAAAAGGTAGGCCGAGGAATATACTCGACTCTACCTAGTATTTCAAGTAAAAATTTCTGCTGATTAGCCTTGGCGTTGCTTATGCTTTGGCTCACTGCAAATCACGCGAACGACACCGTTACGCTTGATAACTTTACAGTTACGGCAGATTTTTTTAACGGAAGCACGAACTTTCATTGCTAAACTCCGTAAATGGAATCGAAATAATTACTACCGAATTAACGGCCGTAACCTTTCAGATTCGCTTTCTTTAACACAGAATCATACTGTTGTGACATCAGATGAGTCTGTACCTGTGCCATGAAATCCATGATAACTACCACTACGATTAGTAGTGATGTGCCGCCGAAGTAGAAACGAACGTTCCACGCGACCATCATGAACTCAGGAATCAGACATATAAAAGTAATGTATAGAGCGCCCGCTAGGGTTAGTCTAGTCATCACTTTATCGATATATTTCGCTGTCTGCTCACCTGGGCGGATACCGGGTACGAATGCACCAGACTTCTTCAAATTATCAGCTGTTTCACGCGGGTTAAACACCAACGCTGTATAGAAGAAACAGAAGAAGATTATAGCTGCTGCATAAAGCATTACATACAAAGGTTGACCTGGGCTAAGAGCTAATGACACGTCAGTTAACCAACCGAACGCGCTGCTTTCACCATTTTGACCAAACCATTGTGCTAATGTTCCTGGGAACAAAATAATACTTGATGCAAAAATCGCTGGAATAACACCTGCCATATTAATCTTAAGAGGCAAGTGAGAGCTTTGAGCTGCAAAAACTTTACGACCTTGTTGACGCTTCGCATAGTTAACGACGATACGACGTTGACCACGTTCCATGAAAACTACGAAGTAAATTACAGCAAAAGACAATACCGCGATAAACAACAGAAGAAGCACATGCAATTCACCTTGACGCGCTTGCTCGATTGTTTGACCGATTGCAGAAGGCAATCCAGCAACAATACCTGCAAAAATCAGAATGGAAATACCATTACCGATTCCTCGCTCAGTGATTTGTTCACCTAACCACATCAAAAACATGGTACCAGTTACTAAACTCACGGTAGCAATAAGCGTAAACATGGTTTGGTTGATAACAACCAGATTGTCTACCATGTTTGGTAAGCCTGTTGCGATACCAATAGCTTGGAATGTTGCAAGTACAAGCGTGCCGTAGCGTGTATATTGGCTTATCTTACGACGGCCTGCTTCACCCTCTTTTTTGAGTTCCGCTAACGCTGGATGAACTACAGTTAGCAATTGGACTACGATCGATGCCGAAATGTACGGCATGATACCCAATGCTAATATAGATGCACGCTCAAGAGCACCACCGGAGAACATGTTAAACATTTCTACGATGGTACCTTTTTGCTGATCGAACAAATCGGCAAGTACAGCTGCGTCAATACCAGGGATCGGCACAAAAGAGCCGGCTCGGAATACTAAAAGTGCACCAATTACGAATAATAAGCGCGACTTTAGTTCACTTAAGCCGCTCTGAGCACTACGAAAATCTTTTCCTGGTTTCTTAGCCATCTGTACCTCGTTCCTCGAGATTATTCCTCGATTTTACCGCCTGCAGCTTCGATTGCAGCTTTAGCGCCTTTAGTCACGCGTAGACCTTTAACAGTCACAGCTTTGCTTAGGTCACCAGAAAGAACGATCTTAACAAACTCGATGTTCTTAGTGATAACGTTAGCAGCTTTAAGGCTGTTAAGATCAACTACGTCACCTGTTACTTTCGCTAGCTCAGCTAGACGAACTTCAGCAGACACTAGGCTCTTACGAGAAGTGAAACCGAATTTAGGTAGACGTTGTTTTAGAGGCATTTGACCGCCTTCAAAACCTGGACGAACAGAGCCGCCAGAACGTGACTTTTGACCTTTGTGACCGCGGCCACCTGTTTTACCAAGGCCAGAACCGATACCACGACCTACACGCTTCTTAGAAGGTTTAGAGCCAGCAGCCGGTGATAGAGTATTCAAACGCATTCTGATTACTCCTCAATCTTAACCATGTAGTAAACCTTGTTGATCATACCGCGTACGCACGGAGTATCTTCAAGTTCTACTGTATGGTTGATGCGACGAAGACCTAGACCTTTAAGACACGCTTTGTGCTTAGGTAGGCGACCAATTGAGCTTTTAGTTTGAGTTACTTTAATAGTTGCCATCGTGTGCTTACTCCGAAATAGATTCAACAGTTAGACCACGTTTAGCAGCAACCATTTCTGGTGACTTAACGTCTACTAGAGCACCAATCGTTGCGCGAACAACGTTGATTGGGTTCGTTGAACCGTATGCTTTAGAAAGAACGTTATGTACGCCTGCAACTTCAAGTACGGCACGCATTGCACCACCGGCAATAACACCTGTACCTTCAGCAGCTGGCTGCATGTAAACTTTAGAGCCCGAATGACGACCTTTCACCGGGTGGTGAAGAGTGCCTTCGTTAAGCGCAACAGTAACCATGTTACGACGCGCTTTTTCCATTGCTTTTTGAATCGCTGCAGGTACTTCACGAGCTTTGCCGTAACCGAAACCTACGCGACCATTACCGTCACCAACTACTGTTAGTGCAGTGAAGCTCATGATTCGACCACCTTTAACCGTCTTAGATACACGGTTAACAGCGATCAGCTTTTCTTGCAAATCATTAGCTTGTTGTTGTTCTTTAGCCATCTTCCAACCCTACCTTAGAATTTCAGACCAGCTTCGCGAGCAGATTCTGCTAGCGCCGCTACTCGACCGTGGTATTGGAAACCAGAACGGTCAAATGCAACTGAAGCTACGCCTTTTTCAAGAGCGCGCTCAGCAACAGCTTTACCAACTGCTTTAGCTGCATCGACGTTACCAGTGTTCTTAACTTGCTCACGGATCGCTTTTTCTACAGTAGAAGCAGCTGCGATAACCTCAGAGCCGTTTGCCGAGATAACTTGAGCGTAAACATGGCGAGGAGTACGATGTACTACCAGGCGAGTTGCACCAAGTTCTGCAATCTTACGACGTGCACGTGTAGCACGACGGATGCGAGATGCTTTCTTATCCATAGTGATACCTTACTTCTTCTTAGCTTCTTTAGTACGCACATTTTCATCTGCGTAACGAACACCTTTGCCTTTGTAAGGCTCAGGAGCACGGTAAGAACGAATGTCAGCCGCAACTTGACCTACTACTTGCTTATCGCAACCAGTAATAACGATCTCAGTTTGGCTAGGGCACTCAGCTTTAATACCTTCAGGTAGAGCGTGCTCTACTGGGTGAGAAAAACCAAGAGTTAGACCTACAGCATTGCCTTTCATAGCAGCACGGTAACCAACACCCTTAAGAGTTAGCTTCTTAGTGAAGCCCTCAGTAACACCCACAACCATGTTATTAACTAGAGCGCGAGCTGTACCAGCTTGTGCCCATGCGTTAGTAACACCTTCTTTCGGACCGAAAGTTAGGTTGTTTTCTTCCTGTGCAATAACTACGGCGCTGTTAAGAACGCGAGTAAGCTCACCTTTGCTACCTTTTACAGTAACTTCTTGGCCGTTTAGTTTCACCTCTACGCCAGCTGGAATAGCGACAGGTGCTTTAGCAACACGAGACATAATCTACTCCTTAAGCTACGTAACAGATGATTTCACCGCCAAGACCTGCTTTACGAGCAGCACGGTCAGACATCAGACCCTTGGAAGTAGAAACAACTGCAATACCAAGACCACCCATCACTGTAGGTAAAGAGTCTTTATTTTTATAAACTCTTAGACCAGGACGTGATACGCGCTTGATTTGCTCGATTACAGGTTTAGCTTGGAAGTACTTAAGAGTAACTTCTAGCTCAGGTTTTGCTTCGCTGTCAACAGCGAAGTCTACGATGTAACCTTCAGCTTTAAGTAATGCAGCAATTGCAACTTTAAGCTTTGAAGAAGGCATTTTTACAGCAACTTTATTTGCTGCCTGACCGTTACGAACGCGGGTCAGCATATCCGAAATCGGATCTTGCATGCTCATAAGATTTACTCCAAATGATTAAGTGGCAATTACCAGCTAGCCTTACGAAGACCCGGAATCTCGCCTTTCATGCAAGCTTCGCGAACCTTAATACGGCTTAGACCGAATTTACGTAGGTAACCGTGTGGACGACCAGTTTGGTTGCAACGGTTGCGCTGACGTGATGCACTTGAATCACGTGGAAGAGATTGCAGTTTAAGAACCGCATTCCAACGATCTTCTTCAGATGCGTTTACATCGCTAATGATAACTTTTAGCGCAGAACGCTTTTCAGCGAACTTAACTACTAGTTTTGCACGTTTAGCTTCACGTGCTTTCATTGATTGTTTAGCCATAACAGTAACCCTACCCTTACTTACGGAATGGGAAGTTAAAGGCAGCCAGCAGAGCTCGGCCTTCCTCATCGGATCCCGCAGATGTCGTGATAGTAATATCAAGACCGCGGACACGATCGACTTTATCGTAGTCGATTTCCGGAAAGATGATTTGCTCGCGAACGCCCATGCTGTAGTTACCGCGTCCGTCAAAAGACTTAGCGCTAACACCACGGAAATCACGTACACGTGGAAGTGCGATAGAGATTAAACGCTCTAAAAATTCCCACATGCGCTCACCACGCAAGGTTACTTTACAACCAATTGGGTAGCCTTCACGAATTTTGAAACCAGCTACAGATTTACGCGCTTTCGTGATAAGAGGCTTTTGACCAGAGATCGTTGCCATATCAGATGCTGCGTTTTCTAGCAGTTTCTTATCGTTGATTGCTTCACCAACGCCCATGTTTAGGGTGATTTTCTCAATCCTAGGGACTTGCATGACGCTTGTGTAGCTGAACTCTTTGGTAAGCTCAGCGACTACAGACGACTTGTAGTAATCATGCAGTTTCGCCATAGTAGAACTCCAAATTACTTCTAATTAGTTAGAAACAGTTTCGCCGTTAGATTTGAAGAAACGAACTTTCTTGCCATCTTCGATACGGAAACCGATACGGTCTGCTTTACCAGTAGCCGCGTTAAAGACTGCAACGTTAGAAGCATCGATAGCTGCTTCTTGTTCAACGATGCCACCTTGTTGACCTAGAGCCGGAACCGGCTTTTGGTGTTTTTTAACAAGATTGATGCCTTCAACAACAACTTTACCAGTTGTCAGAACCTTAGTTACTTTACCTTTCTTGCCTTTATCTTTACCAGCAAGAATGATTACTTCGTCATTACGACGGATTTTAGCTGCCATGTTGCCGCTCCTTACAGAACTTCAGGTGCAAGTGATACAATCTTCATGAATTTCGCGTTACGAAGTTCACGAGTCACAGGACCAAAGATACGTGTGCCGACTGGTTGCTCAGTAGTGTCATTTAACAATACACAAGCATTACTGTCGAAGCGAATGACAGAACCGTCTGGGCGACGAACGCCTTTACGGGTGCGCACTACTACCGCCTTCAGAACATCACCTTTCTTTACTTTACCGCGAGGAATCGCTTCCTTCACTGTAACCTTGATGACGTCACCGATATGTGCATAACGGCGGTGAGAGCCACCCAGAACCTTAATACACATTACCTTGCGCGCGCCAGAGTTATCTGCTGCGTCAAGTGTACTTTGCATCTGGATCATTGTTAGTGCTCCGCTAAATATTAAAACTAGACCCTCTCGGGTCGGGCTGCCTCTTTAAAAGGGACGCGAATTGTACCACCCTTTTTTTAAATTGGGTAGACAAAAAACAAGCGGCTCCAAAAAATTATTTGGAGCCGCTTATAAGTTATAGAATTACAAAGATTAAATCTTCGCTTTTTCTAGAACTTTAACCAATGTCCAAGACTTAGTCTTAGACAGAGGACGACACTCAGCGATTTCAACTTTGTCGCCTAGGCCACAAGTGTTGTCTTCGTCGTGTGCGTGTACTTTAGTCGTGCGTTTGATGAACTTACCGTAAATCGGGTGTTTTACAGTACGCTCAATAGCAACAACGATAGACTTGTCCATCTTGTCACTTACTACACGGCCTTGCTGGATGCGGTTAGTTTCGCTCATTATGCGCCTGCCTTTTCAGTCAAAACAGTTTTCACACGTGCGATGTCACGGCGTACAGCTTTTAGAGTATGAGTTTGCTGTAGTTGACCAGTTGCAGCTTGCATGCGCAAGTTGAACTGTTCACGTAGCAAATTCAATAGCTCAGCGTTAAGCTCTTCAACGTTCTTTTCGCGTAGATCTTGTGCTTTCATCACATCACCTGCTTAGTTACAAAAGTAGTTTTAACAGGCAGTTTACGTGCCGCTAGGCGGAACGCTTCACGTGCCAACTCTTCAGGTACGCCATTCATCTCGTACATAACTTTGCCTGGTTGGATTTGAGCAACCCAGTACGCAACTGAACCTTTACCTTTACCTTGACGAACTTCAAGAGGCTTTTCAGTAATAGGTTTGTCTGGGAACACACGGATCCAGATTTGACCTTGACGCTTAATGTGACGTGTCATAGCACGACGTGCCGCTTCGATTTGACGTGCAGTCAGGCGACCACGGCCAACAGCTTTAAGACCGAATTCGCCGAAGCTTACTTCAGTACCTTTAGCTAGACCACGGTTACGACCAGTCATAACCTTGCGGAACTTAGTACGTTTTGGTTGTAGCATCGTTCGACTCCTTACTTACGGCCTTTACGCTGCTTCTTAGGCTTATCGCCTTTTGGCTCTACTGCGTTAGCAGCTGGCATACCGCCTAGAATCTCACCTTTGAAGATCCAAACTTTAATGCCGATCACACCGTATTGAGTGTGAGCCGAAGAAGTTGCGTAATCAATGTCTGCACGTAGAGTGTGTAGAGGCACACGGCCTTCACGGTACCACTCTGAACGTGCGATTTCAGCACCGCCAAGACGGCCGCCTACTTGTACTTTGATGCCTTTAGCGCCTAGACGCATAGCATTTTGTACCGCACGCTTCATTGCACGACGGAACATAACACGACGCTCTAGTTGAGACGCGATGCTATCAGCTACAAGCTGACCATCTAGCTCAGGCTTACGTACTTCAGCGATGTTAATTTGCGCTGGTACACCTGCGATTTTAGCTACAGCTGCGCGTAGCTTCTCTACGTCTTCACCTTTCTTACCGATAACAACGCCAGGACGAGCTGTGTGAATAGTCACACGGATGCTCTTAGCTGGACGCTCGATAACGATACGAGATAATGATGCTTTTTGTAGTTCCTTGGTAAGGAACTGACGTACCTTGAAGTCGCCGTCTAGGTTGTCAGCGAATTCGTTGGTATTAGCAAACCATGTAGCATTCCAAGGCTTGACGATGCCAAGACGAATACCATTAGGATGTACTTTCTGACCCATTGCTTACTCTCCTAGTCTTTAGCGATCTGCTACAACAATAGTGATGTGGCTTGAACGCTTCAAGATACGATCCGCACGACCTTTAGCACGAGGCATAATACGCTTCATGATAGGGCCCTCATCTACGAAGATTTTAGCGACATTTAGATCGTCGATATCTGCACCTTCGTTATGTTCCGCGTTAGCGATAGCTGACTCAAGAACTTTCTTAACTAAAACAGCAGCTTTTTTGTTGCTGAAAGTTAGAATTTCTAGAGCCTGGTCTACCGACTTACCGCGAATTTGGTCTGCAACTAAGCGAGCTTTCTGTGGAGAAATACGAGCAAAGTTATGTTTAGCTAAAGCTTCCATCATCTACTCCTTATTTCTTCTTAGCTTTCTTATCTGCAGCATGACCGCGATAAGTACGAGTTGGTGCAAATTCGCCTAGTTTGTGACCGATCATTTCTTCGGTAACGAAAACTGGGACGTGCTGACGACCATTATGGACAGCGATGGTCAAACCAATCATTGTTGGGATGATCATTGAGCGACGGGACCAAGTCTTAATAGGCTTTTTGTCTCCGCTTTCCACCGCTTTCTCTACCTTCTTCAGCAAGTGTAGGTCAATAAAAGGACCTTTCTTGAGAGAACGTGGCATGGCGATTCCTCTTTATAAATTATTTAGTGCGACGACGTACGATGTACTTGTCAGTGCGCTTATTCTTACGAGTCTTGAAGCCCTTAGTAGGAACGCCCCAAGGAGATACTGGGTGACGACCACCAGATGTGCGGCCTTCACCACCACCATGTGGGTGATCCACCGGGTTCATTACTACACCACGTACGGTTGGACGTACGCCGCGCCAGCGTGAAGCACCAGCTTTACCAAGTTCACGTAGCATATGCTCAGAGTTACCAACTTCACCGATCGTTGCACGACCTTCAGAAAGAACTTTGCGCATTTCACCAGAACGTAGACGGATAGTTACGTATGCACCATCGCGAGCGATGATTTGAGCATAAGCACCAGCCGAACGAGCTAGTTGTGCACCTTTACCAGGCTTAAGTTCAACACAGTGTACAGTAGAACCTACTGGGATGTTGCGCATCGGCAGAGTGTTACCTGCTTTGATTGCAGCATCTACGCCAGATTGAATCTGGTCGCCTGCGTTAACACCTTTAGGTGCAATGATGTAACGACGCTCACCGTCTGCGTACAGAACTAGAGCGATGTTAGCACTACGGTTTGGATCGTATTCTAGACGCTCAACTTTCGCTGGGATGCCATCTTTAGTACGTTTGAAGTCAACCAGACGGTAATGGTGTTTATGACCACCACCGATGTGACGTACTGTAATACGACCGTTGTTGTTACGACCACCGTTCTTAGAGTTTTTCTCTAGAAGTGGTGCGTATGGCTTACCCTTGTGCAGGTCAGCGTTAACAACTTTAACGACGTGACGACGACCAGGGGAAGTCGGCTTACATTTAACAATAGCCATTTTTACTACTCCTGTTATTCCGCGCCGCCAACGAAGTCAAGATCTTGACCTTCTTTCAAAGTAACGTAGGCTTTCTTAACGTCTGAACGACGGCCTTCACGCATACCTTGACGTTTGGTCTTACCCTTTAATACAAGAGTATTTACAGACTTAACTTCAACTTCAAATAGCTTTTCTACAGCTGCTTTGATCTCTTTCTTAGTTGCATCTTTAGCTACTTTGAAAACGATAGTGTTCGCTTTCTCAGCTGCCATAGTTGCTTTTTCAGAGATGTGCGGAGCACGTAGAACTTTTAAGATACGCTCTTCAGTGATCATGCTAGCATCTCCTCAACTTGCTTAACTGCGTCAGCAGTCATCAGAACCTTGTCGAAAGCGATTAGTGATACTGGATCAACACCAGCAACATCACGTGCATCTACTTTGTATAGGTTACGAGCAGCTAAGAATAGATTTTCATCTACTTCGCCAGTCACAATCAGAACGTCGTTTAGCTCAAGCTCTTTAAGCTTAGCTACAAGTTCTTTTGTTTTTGGTGCTTCTACAGAGAAGTTATCAACAACGATTAGACGCTCTTGACGAATCAACTCAGAAAGAATGCTTTTCATAGCACCGCGGTACATTTTCTTGTTAACTTTTTGGCTGTGATCTTGTGGTTTCGCAGCAAAAGTAACACCACCTGTACGCCAGATTGGGCTACGAATTGTACCAGCACGTGCACGGCCAGTACCTTTTTGGCGCCATGGCTTAGCACCGCCGCCTGATACTTCAGAACGAGTCTTTTGAGCACGAGTACCTTGACGAGCACCTGCTGCATACGCAACAACTACTTGGTGTACTAGAGCTTCGTTAAAGTCACGTCCGAAAGTAGTCTCGGAAACAGTTAGTGCATCAGCACCTTTAACCATCAATTCCATTACTTACTCCTAGACGTTATGCTTTAACAGCAGGTTTTACGATCACGTTACCGCCTGTTGAGCCTGGTACTGCACCTTTAATAAGGAGTAGATTGCGCTCAGCGTCAACACGTACGATCTCTAGGTTTTGAGTCGTTACACGCTCAGCACCCATGTGACCTGCCATTTTCTTGCCTTTAAACACGCGGCCTGGAGTTTGACATTGGCCAATTGAACCCGGTGCGCGGTGAGACAAAGAGTTACCGTGAGTCATATCTTGAGTAGAGAAGTTCCAACGCTTGATAGCGCCTTGGAAGCCTTTACCTTTAGATGTACCAGTAACGTCTACTTTTTTAATTTCGTTGAAAAGTTCTACGTTTAGCTCAGCGCCAACTTCAAACTCTTCGCCGTTTTCTAAACGGAATTCCCAAAGACCGCGACCTGCTTCAACACCCGCTTTCGCGAAGTGACCAGCTTCAGGTTTAGTTACACGGTTAGCTTTCTTAGCACCAGTAGTTACTTGGATTGCTGCGTAGCCGTCTGTCTCAAGAGTTTTAACTTGAGAAATACGGTTCGCTTCAACCTCAACAACAGTTACTGGGATAGAAACGCCTTCTTCAGTAAATACGCGGGTCATACCCACTTTACGTCCGACTAGACCAATCATTATTCTTATCTCCCTTAACCTAGGCTGATTTGAACATCAACGCCAGCTGCAAGATCAAGACGCATTAGAGCATCAACAGTTTTATCTGTTGGCTCAACGATGTCGATCAAACGCTTGTGAGTACGAATTTCGTACTGATCACGTGCATCTTTGTTGACGTGTGGAGAGGTAAGAACAGTGAAACGCTCTTTACGAGTAGGAAGTGGAATAGGACCACGAACCTGTGCGCCAGTACGTTTTGCTGTTTCAACGATTTCCGCAGTTGAAGCATCGATTAGCTTGTAATCAAACGCTTTAAGGCGGATACGAATACGTTGGTTCTGCATGAGACAGAGCTCCAATTATTAAAAATTACACAAACAATATCGCCACTCAAGCTCGAAAGAACGAGAGAATGCCGATTGATTTATGTGAAACCGTAGCATCCAAAATTAGGACGCATTGTCAGTTAACTTTTGAAGTAAACACAAGGTTTACTATTTTTATTAACCGCGAACATAAGCTGAGTATACATTACTAGGTAAGACCTACTCCTCAGTGCTCATTGGTTCACAAACCGGCGTTAGCCAGTGCGATGCATTATACAGATCACGTTTTAGTATGCAAGTAGTGTTGGAAAAATAATCGGAATATATTTGTACAGAGCATTCGAAGAAAAGTTGTGTGACAAAAGTAGAACAACAAGGAACGGGGATGAGACTAAGGGAAAGAAAAAATAAAAGTAGTGGGAAAGTGGAAAAATAAAAGGGAAGCCGAAGCTTCCCTTTTCTTATGCAGTTCTTCTAATGAAGAGTGTGCAAAAATCTAAATGCTATTAAGCGAAGATTTTAGCTACAACACCAGCACCAACTGTACGGCCACCTTCGCGGATTGCGA